>JAEYXN010000094.1 GCA_023431285.1 Bacteroidota bacterium | reverse complement strand
GTGAAGCTTCTGAGCAAAATCAGGCCTCATCTCTTCCGAGCAATCGAAAGAGCCATCGCCCAAAAAGCATGTTAACAGAGGAAGGTTGCGGTTAGCGGCAGCTCAAAACTTGTCTTTTATGGGGTTCAGAAACACCTCACCAAATCCATAGGTTTTTCTTTTCTTTTTTGCCGCTCTCCAGTTCCGGTTATTTCCTAATTCAGTTTCCCGCTGCAGTACTTGCAATAGATTGCATCATTGTCGTGACCTTCTCTCAGGCAGTGCGGACATCTTTGATTTGAAATTTCGTGTTTGTTTTTCATTGAGATCATCTCTGATGATACGATCCCTGTTGGCACCGCGATGACGCCATATCCCATGATCATGAGCATAGAAGCAAGCAACTGACCAAGGTCCGTCCTTGGAGCAAGATCGCCGTACCCTACAGTCGTCATCGTTACGATCGACCAGTAGATACTCCTTGGTATGCTGGTGAAACCATTCGCGGGACCCTCTACCATATACATGATCGTTCCCATTATGATCACTGTTGTAAGAACAGTGAAAAGGAAGATGATGATCTTGTGTCTGCTCGATTTTAGCGCCATCACCAGGAACTGGCCTTCACCTATGAATCTGGAGAGCTTCAGGATGCGAAAGACCCGCAGCAAACGAATGCTGCGTATGACCATTAACGATTGTGCGCCGGGAATCACGAGGGCGAGGTAGGAGGGAAGGATCGAAATCAGATCGACTATTCCAAAGAAGCTAAGCGCGTACCTACGGGGACTTGTCACCGTCCAGAGTCGTGCAGCGTATTCAATCGTAAAGACAATAGTAAAGAACCACTCAATGGCGATCAGGTAGGCGGAAAACCGTGCATGAAACCATTCCACACTTTCGAGAATGATGACGGTGATGCTGGCAAGGATGAGAGCAAGTATGGAGACATCGAAGATCCGGCCTGCAATCGTATCAGACTCAAAGATGATTTCGTACATCCTGAGACGAAAGCCTGTGAGTTCAGTCCGTTTCCCGCGTTCCATTTTCCTCAATGTACAAGAACGGCTAATGTCAAGCAAGAGGCTTGTTTCTTTGCGGGCTTAACCGGATTAAAAGCAGGAGGCCCACGATCGTCGCGGGCCTCTTTTCTTTTGCGTTTCCGGGATCAATAGAGTACACGGAATTTGATGGTGTGTTCTATCGCCTTTAGTTTGTTAATGACTTCTTTGTCGTACTGTTTGTTGATATCGGTAATCACATATCCGATGGATTCGTTTGTCTTCAGGTACTGGCCAACGATGTTGATGCCGTTTTCGGCAAGTACGTTGTTGATTTGCGCCAGTATGCCAGGGACATTCCGGTGAATATGGATAAGACGATGTGCGTTCTGCAGTGTTGGCAGCGTCAGGTTCGGGAAGTTCACGCTGTTGGATGTGCTTCCGGTGTTGATATAATCCATGATCTTACCTGGCACGAACTGTCCGATGTTCTGCTGAGCTTCCAGTGTGCTTCCTCCGATATGTGGCGTCAGGATTGTGTTCGGTAAACCCCTGAGCTCTGAAACAAACTCTTCATCGTTGCTCACAGGTTCAAGAGGGAATACATCGATGGCGCATCCTGCTACTTTGCCGCTTAGAATGTTTTCACGCAGTGCCTGAATGTCAACAACATGGCCGCGGCTCAGGTTGATGAAGATCACACCTTTTTTCATCAGCGAGAATTCTTCTCTTGAGATAAGGTTTGCGTTGGAGGCGCGACCGTCGACGTGCAGGGAAATCACATCAGCTTGTTCAAGCACTTCTTTCATCGACTTGCATTGTATTGCATTTCCCAGGGATAATCGTTCTTCCACATCGAAGTAGAGAACTTTCATACCAAGGGATTCCGCGATGACAGACAATTGGGTTCCGATATTACCATAACCAATGAGTCCCAGTTTCTTTCCGCGAACTTCGAAAGATCCTTTAGCAGATTTATCCCAGATACCCTGGTGCATCTTCGCGGATTTGTCGGCGATGTTCCTGATCAATACGATCATTTCAGCGATAGCAAGCTCCACAACGGACCGGGTATTGCTAAACGGAGCGTTGAAGACAGCGATACCTTTCTGGGTAGCAGTCTTGAGATCGATCTGATTTGTTCCGATACAGAATGCACCGATCGCCATGAGACGGTTGGCATGTTCAAGAACCTTTGCGGTGATCTGTGTCTTTGACCGGATCCCGATTACTGAAACGTTCTTGATTCGCTGAATGAGTTCCTCTTCTGTAAGGGCCGCGTGATAAGTTTCAACGTTAAAGCCTTCGGAGCGCAGAAGTTCTACGGCTACGGGATGAACATTCTCGAGCAGAAGAACATTGATCCGGTTTTTGGGATATGATATTACGGTGTTCAATTTGTTCAGGTATAAGAATTCATCCAGACTGGGTGCAATGTGATCGGCTTTGCTTTTCACATTTTCGCGTTCGACGTTTTCTGTGAAGGCAAAGAATTTATTGGCCAGTCCCGCGTGCTTGATCTCATAGTCAGTGTAACCATCTCCGATGACATACACGTCGCCGGGAAGATTGAGTTTCTTTAGCTGGGCGACTTTTCCACCATTGGCGCAGAGAGGATTTTCCTCGTCGAACCCAATGACCCGGCCTTCATCATCGAACCGGAATTCGTTAGCCAGGATGTTTTCCGGTTTGATGCCAAACTCGGTGACGATAGGCTCGATGAATTCGCGGAAGCCATTTGAAATGATGAATATGTTATCGGAATACTTTTGAAAGAATTCCTTGTTACGTTTGAACGACTCCGACACGCTTCCTTTCAGCTCAATAATAAGGGCGGGGAGATGCTGACGGCTGGGTGCAAGCAGATTCAGTCTTTTTTCCAGTGATTCCCTCAAAGAGATAGAACCGTCCATGCCCTGGTTGGTGATCTCGATGATCTTCTTCTTACGTTCTTCCTTCTCAGGATGACCATTGAGGGAGATATCAGCGAGAACATCAAAGGCTTCAACTTTCGTGAAAGTACTGTCGAAATCGATTACGAAATACTTATTGAGCTTCATAGTGGACGATTGAATTTTCTCAGGGGTGGTAAGTGCTTCCAACATCGTTTTTTGTGGTAAGTTTTAACGACTACAGGACAAAAAATTCGGTGCAAAGGTATATAAAAATCACCCATGCTTTTTTGGATCATTGACTCAAAACGAAATAAAAGTTAATCTGCTACGGAGAACAAACTAACATTCTTTAGGGGGAGCTCAGGCAAGGTCGAGTACCATCGCCGATGCGCTCGGTGAGCATACATGAGAGAATTCTGACGAAGCCTTTAACGGTTCGGGTACACTATCGCGCGGGATATCAATGAAGCCTCTTTTCCGAAAAAATCCGTGAGCATTTTCAGTGAGCAGATAGATCGCCTTGAGCTTTCTTTCACGTGCTTCATCGATAAGATATTCAGTGATGTTGGTTCCTACCGACTTTCCACGGATCCCTAGTTTCACCGACAACGATCTGAGCAATCCGTACTCTCCATAAACCTCAAGGCCTCCTGTTCCAACCAGGGCATCGCCCTCGAAATAACCGACAAGCAAGTCTTTGTTGAAGTTAAGATCATCAGCGGGAAGATTGGATGATTTCAGCAATGAGCGAAATTTCTCAAAGCTGGTTTCATCATCGATTAGTCTGTAGGTTAAATCCATTTGAAATCATTTTTCGTGTTCACAGATCAGCAATTCGCGTTGCAAACAAATTTGACACTCATTCTCTGCGGTAATATGTGCAAAACCTCCCGGTTTGACAATACCACTTGTCTCTTTTTGAAAATCGCTTGCCGTGATTGCAATCTAGAATTCGCGACGCATTCTCAGCGGTGCGATGATGAAAGCTGCAGCTGATATGATAAAACTCACGAGAGGCAACCAGAAGAAGTACACATAAGAGATCCAGGCACCAATGAGCAATACAAATGCATTGAGAAAGCTGATTTGTGAGAGAAGCCTTTTGTTTCGAACAAGACCTTTTGCCAACAACAAATTCAGAACACCGGTCCATAGAAAGAACAGTGCATAAACAAGACTGAGCCCGTTCTGGATGTCCATCATTGAGATAGGAGTACCACCGATGTGTTTGTGATAGTGATTCATGAGGCGCAGCAACTCTGTTTCTACTTCATTAGAGGGTAGGACCGACGTCATTCCATGTTGCAGCTGGAGGTAAGGAATGATCAGAAAGTGTCCTGTCAAATGACTGATGCCGATAACAATAAGAAGGATGGACGCAATACGGAAGAATTGCATTTAACAGATGGTTGTAGTAGCCAATTTACAAAGAAACGCGAAGGTGAGTTTGTAAGTATGGAATGTCAATTCCAACCCGGCTGAATTCCCCAACAGTCGTTGGAAGGCGGGGAGGGAGCGGCGTTAAAGGAAGCTTGCTGAAGATGAGTCGGGCAACGAATGAGTTTTCTCCTACCGGGCCGCTTAAGGGGAGAAGGCTTAATGGAAATGCAGTTCGCGATGTTAGATGGCAGAGCAGGTTTCTCTTCGTTTGTTCTTCCTCAGGATTGGAAGAACAAACGAAGAGACTTCTGCCAATTATGATTTTCTCTTGATAACCTTTTCAACCGCGGCAACAATGTTCTCCGGACCAAGTCCGTATTTTTTCATCAGTTGTGTTGGAGTTCCGCTTTCGCCAAAGGAGTCGTTAACAGCTACCATCTCGATTGGAGTTGGTTTAACCCTTGACAGTACGCCTGCTACGCTTTCCCCGAGGCCACCATTGATCTGATGTTCTTCGCAAGTAACAACACATCCCGTCTTAGCTGCAGACTCAAGAATAGCGTCTACATCGAGAGGCTTGATTGTATGCATGTTGATCAGTTCTACACTGATTCCTTTTTCCGCAAGGATTGCCTCAGCTTCAACGGCATTCCACACGAGGTGACCGCAGGCGATGATAGTAACATCTTTTCCTTCGATCATCTTATCGGCCTTGCCTATTTTGAAAGGGCGACCAGTGGTGAAGATTGGCCAGCTTGGACGTCCGAATCTCAGGTAAGCAGGACCTTCATGATCTCCCAGAGCGATCGTTGCTTCTTTGGTCTGGTTGTAATCGCAAGGAACGATCACTGTCATACCTGGCAGCATCTTCATCATACCAATATCTTCAAGGATCTGGTGTGTTGCTCCGTCTTCACCGAGTGTAAGTCCGGCGTGAGAAGCACATATCTTTACATTCTTATGCGAGTAGGCGATGGACTGGCGGATCTGATCATACACGCGACCCGTGGAGAAGTTGGCAAAAGTACCTGTGAACGGAATCTTGCCACCGATAGTCATCCCGGCAGCGAGTCCCATCATATTGGCTTCGGCAATACCGATCTGGAAAAATCTTTCAGGGAAGTCCTTCTTGAAAGCGTCCATCTTAAGGGAGCCAGTGAGGTCAGCGCAAAGAGCTACTACATTGGAGTTCTTTTTTCCAAGCTCATGCAACCCGACACCAAATCCAGAGCGGGTGTCCTTCTTCTCGGTGAATGTGAATTTAGTCATTAGTGTGGTTCGACTTCTTAGTCAGTTGTGTTGTGTGTGCGCGAAAGTCGTAAAACTTTTTTAAACCAGAAAATTCCAAACGCATTCGTTGAGCAGTCTGTTGGAGGTTAACAATTGTTCGGTTTCAATCGTCAACGTGTGTTATAGGAATGTTAAATATCAGCCTTACCCTCCCGCACACAAAACCCGCGGCTATCCGGCCCGTTGAAAGGGGAAACCAACCTGACCATGGATGAGCCTGTGTACCGCATCGATGAAAGACAGAACCGAAGGATGCTTATCTGGTTCCTGGTCGGGTTGCTGATTGCGATTCTCCCCTGGTTTCTGATCGCGCAAGATCAGGATAGTGCAAAGGCCTGTGCGCATGCAAAGGAGCCGTCCCGTCAACAGACAGAAATCTGTCCCGGGAAATCTTCCACCCATTCTCTGTAATGTTATCTGAACACCTCGACGGTGTGTGTCCTGCCTGACTGGACTGTAAATGTCTTGAAGGCTGTGTACTTACTGCCAGGACTGTTCTTTACCCGGAATACCGCTTTGTACTGCCCGGGAAGGAGACTTAAAGAGAGAGTCGGTTTCTGGCTGTCGAGAGAGCATACCCATTCCTGTGATCCGTCGGGTTTCACCTCATACAAAGCACCATACCCCGTTGTGATCGTGTTAAAGTTCACCGTCCCATACGAAGGAATGGTAAGGTTAAATGTTTTGTCCGGCTTCAGGTCTACCGTATAAACCCTTCGAGGAAGGGTAAGCGTCTCCACTTCGTACGAGCCGGTAAGGTATCGTACCTTCTGCGTGATTCCCTGTACGTGCAGTACTTCTTTCTTTCCCTTCTCCCTGACGATGGCCTGAATACTTCTGTCGACACCGCCGTCCTGGTTGATGGTGAGATCTCCCTGCGTGACGGGGATGGTTATCGTTGTATGTTTACCCTGAACAATATTAACCGCTCTCTTTACAATAGGAGGAAGGGTACTCACTACAAGGTCATATCTGATGAGGGGGTCCACCTGCACGGAGTCGGGTAACCCGGCTGAATTCAGGTAGTTGACAAATTCATTCTGAGGCATCCCTGTCGCAGTGTTCACAAAGGAAACGTTGATATTGGTTTCGCGTCTTTGCTGCGGGCCCATGAGATGCACGCTGACAGTTGTACTTGCGAAAGAGCGTTCAATGGCGTAGTTGAGGATCTCATAAAAACTTCCTGGCGTATCAGCATTCATGTACGTGCCGGCGCACTCAAGGGACTTCTCTGCAGCCATTCCAAGTCCGATGATGTAAGGCTGGAGGAAGACACCCTTTTTCTGGAGCGCCTGAGAGGTAGCACAAGGATCGCCTCCGCAAGACTCAATCCCGTCGGTGATGAGTATCAAGATATTCCGGTATCCGGGTTGCGTTGGGAAATCATCCGCAGCCTGTTGAATGGCATAAGAGATGGGAGTGACTCCCTTGGGTTTTATCTGATTGATCTTCTCTATGATGAGAGAGTGATTCTTCGGGCCAAAGGGCACTTCAAGTTTGGTGTCCTTGCAATTATTTTGTCCGGGAGGATATTGATGGCCATATACTCTTAAAGCAAGATCAATCTTTGAATCACGACGAAGAGAATCCACTATGCGAGAGAGGATACTTCTTGCAATGGATAGCTTTGTTTCATTTGGGGCGCCCCATTTTTCAAGCATGCTTCCGCTGCCATCCAGCAGAAACAGAAGCCGGGTTTTTTCGGCAACCTTCTGAGGACGGTTCTGTGCTGTGAGCTGAAGTGATATCAGCATAACAGCGATTAGCAAGAAGTATGAAATGGTTCTTTGCATAAAGAATCAACGTCGCGACTGAAGCGAAGGTATAGCCGCTATTGCAAAAAAAATGCCGGGTGAACCGGCATTGTAAATCTAAGGCTTTTTATTAATAATCGCCAACCGTTTCTTCCAGTTGGGCGAGTGCTTTTGCGAGCTCGTCATCATTTGGTGCCACGCCGTGCCACTTATGAGATCCCATCATATAATCAACACCGTAACCCATCTCAGTCTTCATCAGGTTCATCACTGGTTTGCCCTGGCGTGCAAGCTTCTGCGCGTTTTCCAATCCTGCGACAACGTCTTCCATCTTATTGCCATCAAATGTCTGAACAGTCCAACCGAATGCTTCCCATTTTGCTTTGAGATCCAGCAATGACAGGATTTTATCAACTGGGCCATCGATTTGTTGACCGTTATAGTCGATGGTAGCGATTACGTTATCCATTTTGTTGTGACCCGCGTACATGGCGGCTTCCCAAACCTGGCCTTCCTGTTGTTCTCCATCACCCATGAGGACATATACAAAGCTGTTGTCCTTATTGAGTTTCTTAGCTTGCGCAGCGCCGAGGGCTACAGACAATCCTTGTCCAAGCGACCCAGAGGCTATACGCACACCGGGAAGGTGCTCGTGTGTTGCGGGGTGGCCCTGGAGACGTGAATTGAGGAGGCGGAACGTAGAGAGTTCCTTTGGTTCAAAATACCCTGCTCTCGCGAGTGTCGAATACCAGACCGGAGAAATGTGTCCGTTGGAAAGGAAGAAAAGATCTTCGCCTTGTCCGTCCATGTTAAACTTTGGATCGTGCTTCATAAAACGGAAATACAGCGCGACAAGGAAATCCGCGCAGCCGAGTGAGCCGCCTGGGTGGCCTGACTGGCAGGCGTGTACCATTCTTACTATATCGCGGCGAACCTGGCTTGCAATTTTTTTAAGTTGATCTAGATCGTTCTTCTGGTTCATTGAGTGGTGATTTTGGCGCGAATATACCTTAGAATTTCGATTTACACAGCCACACGGAGAAAAATGGACGTCCGACAAGGGAACATTTTCATCCGCATCTGACTCCATCTCCAACGTTACCGGTACTTTTTTCGGTCTGTCGCCGGAAAGATCCATCCTGATCAGCCATATTCGCACCCGGATTGTGCAAGATGGACTCGAAAGACAGACACCGCTTCTACTTAAGCATTTTTTTCTTCCTATCGGGCGTGAGCTTTTCCACCTGGGCATCCAGAATTCCTACGATCAAAGACAACTTTCATCTCAACGAGGCTGAGCTCGGCACAATACTTCTTTTCATGCCGATAAGTTCTCTGGCTGGACTTCCTGTTTCAGGGTGGCTCGTTTCACGATTCGATAGCCGCATACCGCTGGCATGGGGGTTCGTCGCGATGTCCGTGGCACTTATCTTCATAGGATTTGCGGAAACCCGCCTTGCGTTGATTGCATCGCTTTGCGTCTTTTCATTCTGCATGCGGATTTTCAACATCTCTGTGAATACACAAGCGCTTACGGTGCAGAAGCTTTTTGAACGCAAGATCAACGGTTCATTTCACGGACTCTGGAGCACGGGCGGGATCGTCGGCGTGGGATTCTCTACATTGCTTGTCGCGATGGATGTGTCTATGCAGATCCATTTGGCTATCGTCTCAGCGCTGGCCCTATCAGCGACGGGGTTTGCTTACAAACACCTCCTTCGTAATGACCGCGCACCTTCCGGGAACAAACCTTTGCTGAGCAAACCTGATCCCTATATCGTTTACCTGGGACTACTCGTCTTCATGGCTGCCATCTGCGAAGGTGGAATGTTCGACTGGAGCGGGATCTACTTCAAAGATGTTGTCAAGGTGGAGATCTTTACCCTTGGATACCTCATCTTCATGATATTCATGGCGCTGTCCAGATTCGCGTCTGACCGGATCATTGAGCGTATCGGAATGGAGAAGACTTATATTATGAGTGCTGCTCTTATTTCCGTGGGCATCTTTCTGGCAGTGTCTTTGCCATTCTTCTGGACATCGCTTATCGGGTTTTGCCTCGTTGGTTTTGGCACAGCTTCAGTAATTCCCATGACGTACCTACTGGCGGGCACGTCGCGAAAGTATTCTCCCGGAATGGCGATCTCCATTATTGCTACTTACGGGATTGTCGGTATGCTCATAGGCCCGCCGATGATTGGATATATCGCTCACGCATTTAACCTTCGTGTTTCGTTCATCGCTTTCGCCATCGCAGGTCTTATGCTGATTCCTGTCTCTCAAATATTCTTTCGTCATCAGCGTTCGATCGCGGACAATCCCGAAAGCAAGTGATTCTCTCTTTTGCGAACGTCCCGAAGGATTGATGTGCCTGCGCACTTCTTGTTACATCTTTTTACAGAAACAACTTTGATCCCGGAGGAGTGGGTTTAATATTTGCTTGATATTCACGCTGCCGATCTGTGCCGTTGGAAGTTATTTAACGTTTCCACAACCTTATCTCTCTATTTATGAAAAACCTTATCAAGACCTCTTTCCATTTCAAATGGATGCTTTCGCTTTGCTTTTTCCTTAACGTTGCTCACGTAAGTATCGCCCAGACATCCAAAAGCTTCAAAGCCCACTCCGGTTATGGTGAAGCATCATACTCCACCAGTACTGCGGGTACTTACATGACGAAGTGGTTGGTAGCGGGCCCGATAGTTCTTCCTGCCGACACCGATGAAGCAGGACAACAAAAGGCGTTCAATGACGATCCGGTTCTGTCTGTTGAGGTCGTGCCGAAGAAAGGTCCGGTCGCGCTCACTTCAGGTTCGACCAAACTTGAATGGAAGCTTCGCAAAGCTGATGATAACAAGCTTGATTTTGACAAGATATTTCCCGGTAAGGACCTGGTGGCAGCCTATGCTATGGCGGAGATCGTTAGCGACAACGAAAAGAAGGCTGTGCTGGCTTTTGGAAGCGACGATGCATTACGGGTGATTCTCAATGGCAAAGTAGTTCACAATAACTGGATGCCGCGTGGCCTTCAGCCAGATCAGGATATTGTTCCTGTTACGCTTGTCAAAGGAAGTAATCAACTTATCGTAAGAGTTCAGGATGTAAAGGGGGCGTGGGAGTTTACCGGTCGGATACTTGACGAAAGCGCGTTGACCGATCGCCTTGTGACGTCAGCTTATAAAGGTAATGTAGATGACGTCAATATGCTGCTGGCGGCGGGCGCTAGCATCAATGGAAAAAGTGGAGGATTCCTTACGCCAATGAACGCAGCGCGTCTGGCGGGTAGGGAGGACGTGATAAAGCTGTTGAGCTCTAATGGGGCGATGCAGAGCGCGATGCCGACTACAGAACAACTTATCGACAAGGAGTATTCTGCCTTGAATGGAAAGAAAGCTTCCGGCATTGCCGTGCTGGTCGCGAAAGATGGGAAGATCGTATATGAAAAAGGGTTCGGTTACGCTAACATCGAAAAGAACGAATTGATCACTCCGGAGACAAAGTTCCGTATTGGATCCATTACCAAACAGTTTATTGCTTCATCAATCCTGAAGCTTCAGGAGGAAGGTAAAGTTACTGTTCATGATAAGCTTTCGAAATTTATCCCCGACTTCAACAAGGGAGATGAAGTAACGATTCATCATCTTCTCACGCATACCTCCGGAATTCATAGCTACACAAACAAGCCCGACTTTGTCGCAAGGGTGACAACTCCGATCACTGAAGATCAGCTTGTAGAACTCATTAAGAAAGAGCCTTACGACTTTGAACCTGGAGAGCGTTATCAATACAACAACTCGGGATATGTTTTGCTTGGTTATATTATCCGGAAGATTACAGGGAAGTCATTTGGAGATTATCTCAGGGAAACATTTTTTGTTCCGCTGGGAATGAACAACACTGGTGTTCATGAGAAATCATTAAAGCTTACCAATGAAGCTTTGGGGTATTCGAAGCAGGACGGCCAGTATAAAGCTGACATTAATTGGGATATGTCGTGGGCCGGAGGGGCAGGAGCGTTGTATTCAACCGTACGAGATCTTTACCTATGGAATGAAGCGGTATTTAACGGCAAGGTGATCAGCAAAGAAAGTCTGAATGCAGCATTCACACCTGTCGTTCTTAACAGTGGGAAAACACCTGCGGAGGGAAAGTATGGCTATGGATGGGCATTGGGCGAACTCCGCGAACTTGAAGTTATTGAACATGGTGGTGGGCTTCACGGATTCATTAGCCGCCTTACCCGGTTCCCGCAGCATAACCTTACCGTTGTAATGTTGACGAACGTAATGCCTACGGAAGTGACTATTGATCCGCTGGTTATTGCCGAGTTTAATTTGTGGGAGAGTCTGAAGCCTCAAAAGAGTTATGCCGTTGCCGCTACAAATGAAGATGTGAAACAATATGAAGGCCGTTATGATTTTGGCAATGGGATGGTACTCACGGTAACATCTAAAGACGGGAATCTTCTTGCACAGGTATCGGGTCAGCAAGCTTTTCCAATCTTTCCTTCCGCGCCAGGAGAGTATTTCTGGAAAGTAGTGGAGGCGCGAATCAGGTTTATAAAGAATGAAGCCGGGGAAGTCACCCATGGCGCCTTTTCTCAAAATGGCAACAACGTGATGCTGGTAAAATTAAAGGATGATGTAATCGTCGCGGTTGACCCTGCGCTGCTGGATTTCTATGTGGGTCGATACGATCTCGGTGACAACGTAGTCACTATCAGTAAAGAGAATGATAAACTGTTTGCTCAGACGAAGACTTCTCCGAAGTTTGAAATCAAACCACTGTCGGAAACCGAGTTTACCATTCAGGAGCTGAATGCTCGTCTTACTTTCTTCCGGGAAGGTGCTAAACCGGCATCGAAGTTTACTCTTGATATGGCAGGACAGAAGAAGGATGCTCCACGGATGGAGTAACTCTGCCTGTCGAAGTTCAGGTTGATCAGAAATCAAGGAAGAGGTTAAAGCCCCTGCGTTTTTCGTCAAGGGAATGACCGATGATTGATCTTTCCGAATCGGTGGCTCGGACCCGACCTGATTCGCCGGTGCCAGTGATATGGCCAATGGCAATATGAAGGAGGTTTTCGCGCTCGTCGCCCAGAGGATAAATATAGAGACTGTTGTCTTGATCGAGGATGTCAGGAGTGAAGCCATCTCCGTAATCTGAAAAGCCCGACTTGTTTGAAACTTTTACGATGATGGGTTGAAGTCCCCAGGTATTTTTCGGGTCATTCTCTTCATAGATGGAGATTGATCCGACATTTTTTCCTAGCGTTACATCTCCGATAAGGAATACATCCATATAGGGCTCGAGACTATTAATGATGAGTTCACTTGCCGACGCGGTTCGCGAGCTGGTAAGAATGTAAACCCTGTTATTGCGCAGCTGCATACCTACATTTGAAGGCTTTTCCACGAAGAAGCTTTTCAGGATGTTGCTACCCAACTGAGGATCGTTTATTATTTCTTCCATCAGTTGATCATTGTACACTCTCGTGAAGAAGATGTCGTCACCTGTAACACCTGGGGTGATCAGGCTTGCCAGATTCTTAGCAGAGGCCTCTGAACCTCCGCTGTTGAAACGCAGATCAACGATTAGGTCGGTAATGCCCTCGTTCCTGAAGGATGTAAAGATGGCATCCATCTCTTCATCATATGTTTGATCATCCTGGTCCGCGCCTGGAGCAAAAAAGTTGTACACGTAGTAACCTATCTTCTGATCCCCTGTGTTTATAATTGTGGAGAGATAATTTGGATTCTCCGAATACTCAACGGCAGATAGCTGGACCGTGGTCTCGGCTCCAAAGGAGGATTGTTCGAAGTTTAATGGTTGATAAGTTAACGAATGGTTCTGCCGCAGATTTTTGAGAAGGTCCTGGTAATTTGAAACCGTAATGGAATGGCCGTTGATTTTTGAAATGAGGTCCCCACGTTTTAACCCTGACGCGTCAGCAGAAGAGCTTGGCTTAACATACATGACCTGCGCAGAAACTTTATTTGATTCGTTGCTTTCGCGATAGAGTACAAATTCATACCCTGCCTCACGGGTGATACCCTTTAATGATTTTAAAAGCTCTCCGTAATCGGGTTGTATCCAGGAAAAACGGTCATCCGGCGAAATTAACTTAGTGAAATATTCAGCGGGATCCAGATTTCGGTCGACATTCTCAGGCAGATCATCGTTCCAGAGGTAATAGTCCTCCATGTTGTCGCGGATCCATTTGTTGACGTACTGATTCTCTTCAGAGACCGGTGCGCCTGGCCCGGGGTCGTTATCTTTACAGGAAGTAAAAGAGATGCTGAGGATAATTGCCAGAATAGTTGATAACCGGAGGCGGAAACTGGTAACGATAGGAGCGGCCATAGGATAACTGTGTATAGAGATCTAGAAAGTTATAAAGTAGTAATCATCCCGGAAAGTTCCATCGCATAAATTACTACGTCGCGGCTATGCGGAATGTTATGAGCGGGCTGAATTGTGTTTATTTTACGGAATTTCGTTAATATATTGATGCCCGGAAGGTATCTCACCAATTAGTGAAGCATGACTACAATGGGTTTTTGTAAAGGATTTCTTGTTTTTTGTCTTATTGTTTCGGCCCTTATGTTTCCTTCCTGCTCGAAGGATGATGGGGACGAGGAGCCCATTGTCACCGGAGATGAAAATCTCTACATCAATGAAATTTACGCTTCCGGCGAAGACTGGATCGAGCTATTTAATAATACTTCCGGTCCTAAGGACATAGGCGGTTACAGAATTTATGATGATCCGGCGAATAAGTACACCCTTCCGGCAGGGACAGTTGTTCCAGCCAATGGTTTTCTGGTCATTTATTGCGATGACCTTAATACCGGCCTTCACACAAATTTCAAGCTGACCTCCAACGGTGAGACGGTTTACCTGGAGTCTCCCACTAATGTGATCGATAAGGTGATATTTCCTGCACTTGACAACGGACAGTCTTATGGACGATATCCGGACGGTTCGTCGACTTTTGCTATTTCGGGAAACACCTCACAAGGTACGTCCAACGGTGCGACGAATGCGCCCGCTATCGTGAATGTGGTACGCGATCCGCTTGTGGTGTCAATGGCAGATGCAGTGCAGATCAAGGCAAATCTTGCGTCTGCGGCAGGAGTAAGTTCAGTTAAACTTTACTATCGTATTAATCAGACTGGAACTTACTCTGTTGTAAACATGACTGCGTCGTCGGGTGACGCTTACGTTGCGACTCTTCCCGCCTTGAATGCTGCAGGACGTGTAGACTATTACGTTGAGGCGTCTAACGCAGCGGGTACCGGTCGAAATCCAAACAGCGCCCCTGACAAGACTCACTTTTATATTATCACGAATGATGCGTTGCCTCAGCTGGTAATCAATGAATTTATGGCGTTCAATTCATCGTGTTGTCCCGACACTGATGGTGGACAAGCAGAGTTCGATGACTGGATAGAGATCAAGAACCTTGGCGACACCCCGGTTGATATCGGAGGAATGTATCTTTCTGATGATACATCGAACCCATTCAACTACCGGATCCCCGACACCAATCCCGCGTCAACGACCATTCAACCTGGAGGGTATCTGTTGATCTGGGCAGACAATGATACCAATCAGGGCATTCTTCATCTTGACTTCGGGCTGGCTGTAGACGGCGAGGACCTTGGACTTTATTACAAGGATGGCCGTGCGATCGACGAGTTCTCTTTTGGTCCGCAGCAGGAAAATGTATCGATGGCGCGCAAGCCTGACGGAACAGGAGCTTTCGCATCGGAAACTAATCCTACGCCGAACGCGGCAAACTAAGTTCATAACCCATGTTCGAAATCTTTCCTGATGGCCCGGTTTACGAGTATCCCCAGCTCGTGAACATCACCTATTCGTTTGTGTGGGCCTTTCTACTGGCGTCAATTATTGCAATCACACATCGTCTTACATTCACGGGAGATTATTATCCAAAGAACTTCTTTCAGGCCCTCGTACTGGGAGCAGTTGTAACAACGATGGTGATGATGGCCATTGGCGACAGTCTCGCACGTGGGCTAGGAGTATTCGGGGCAATGGCGATCATCCGATTCAGGACACGCATCGATGATCCCCGTGACGTTCTGTTTCTTTTCGCCGCGCTCAGTACTGGGCTTGCCATTGGTGTGTATGGGTTCACCATTTCGTTTGTCGGCACTACGTTATTTTGTCTGGTGGCAGCGGTCCTGCATTTCAGTCAGTTTCAGGCGGTGGTACATCATCATCATTTGTTCTTCACACTTACGGAACCTGATACACTTGCAAGCGCACAAACAATTATGGAAAAGCATTGCAGGGACTTCCGGCAAATAAGCATCCAGACTACGAAGGACCATCATCTTCGGTATCAGTATGACATAGCGATGCGCAAGGGAATTACGAAAGATGTCCTCATAATGGAGCTGCTGACGGTTCCGGGAATTTCCATGCTGAAAGTAACGGCTAACGAATTGGTGAACAACTGACAGAGATGAGGTTTAACGGATATTACATATTGGTCATTGTGTTGTTCGGGGGCATGTTGTTCCTGACACTCAAGTTTTTCCGCGGCAGCGGTCATGCCTCTGTGGGCGTTACAAACTCGCGCGTCTACAGGATCAACGCTGAGAAAGCCGGCCTGGTAAAAAGCATTCCCGTGGTACCCGGACAGGAAGTGAAAGAAGGACAGTTACTGGTGGAGCTGACAAGTAGCGAACTTGAAATGTCCATAGAGAAACTCCTGCACAGAATCGCGGTGCTTCAATCGGATCAGTCGGAGAAAGCAAAGCTTGCTGATTCAAAGATTGCGCTGATAAAAGCTGAAAGTGGTATCAAGGTGGAGGAGCTCAACACTGATATCGCAGAATCAGAAACAGACCTTGATCTGAACAGACAAATTGTAAAGTCGCATAATATCAAATGGGATTCGAATGCTGTTCAGCCGGTGTCACAGAAGATTGCGGCCTTAAAAAAACAGCGTGAGAGACAGGAGGAGGCCAGCCGCATCAGGATACAGGACATCGTACAAGAGAACCGTACAGAGCAATCATTGCTGTCGAACCAGATTGTGTTGTTGCAGCGTGAACTTGAGCTGCTCAACGAAGAGAAGAAGAAGCTGAGCAAGTACGCGACTTCCAATGGAGTTGTGGAGAGTGTGTTCGTGAAGCAGGCTGAGCAGGTTCAGGCATTCACACCGTTGATATCAGTGAACACCGTGCATCCCACGGCGGTGGTTGGATATCTTGTGGGAAGAAAGGAGTCGTTGCCAGTCGGATCCGAAGTCATAGTAAGAAGCTACGAGAAACCCCGTAATGAAGTAAGCGGAAAGATCATTGGCTATGGCTCTGTCGTGGAGCTTCCCGAAATCCTTCAGAAGTCCACCGCAGTGAAAGCTTTCGGGCGTGAAGTGTTTATTGAGATCGGCCCGGATAATCAACTAGCCGCAGGCGAAAAAGTTCTCATCCGATGAAGACGGTCTTAATTGCCTGCTTACTTGTAATAGCGTTCTCGCCATCCTATGGACAAGTTACGGTGGCTGAGTTTATTGGATCTGCTCTGGAAGATCCTGAGGTGCTTACTTTCCAGGATCAGATAAATTATCTGAACACAAAGCCATACCGGCTCTCACCGTTGCGGGAGGTCGAGATCAGAACGCAAAATCGCGAGCTTCTTCGTACGCAACAGCAATGGGGACTTCGCCTTAGTCCTTCGAATCCGTTGGAGATGCGGAGTCAGAACCGCTATTTCCGGGAGATGAATGCAACGATTGGTTATGAAAAGGAATTTGCTCTGAAAGAAGCTTTGACGGTCCGATACTGGACGGTCATTGAGTACGGCTATTACAATGATCTGACCATGCTTCTTAACGAGGGAACAGAAAGTCTTCAACAACAACTCGCAATTCTTGAAAAGCAGAGTGGGAGCCGTTACTTTGATGCTGATGACTTCGTAGATCTGAAGATTGATAACCTGGATTACGCCGCCGATCTGGAGGAGGCCAGGTTCGAATTGGAGAATCAATCTCACAGGGTGGCGCGGACTTATCCCGCAGCACACCAGAAACAGGTAGGGTGGACGTTGATAGGGATGATCCAGCCTCACCGGATACGTATGGTTGTGGACAGCCTTGAACGGATTGATGCCAAAACTTCGTGGGTAGCTTATCAGGAACAGCGGATTAAACTGGCGCAAAGTCACTACGAGCTGGAGAAGAACAATTTCAATATAGGATTCATCCAGGGTAGTTATGATTACCGGCGTCTAAACCAGGATCGAAACCCTGTCAGTATTTCTGCTGGTCTTTCACTGCCCATTACCAATCCCAACAAAGGAGACATGGCAAGGCGCAAGCTCGACAAGATCGAGGCTGAGTATGATCTCCAGGAGGAAATACATGAGGCGGTGACGGATAAGAAGATCCTTTCCGATAAGGTGAGAGGGCTTGTTGACCGACTTGAAAGCCTTGAGAAGAGGATCAGGGACCTCAGAGAAAGTGACTTAGCGCCGACCCTTAGTGCAATCCGCGGCGGAGACCCTGTGGTTTTGATCCAGTTCACGCAGAACCTGAACAAACTTCATAAGCTGCATCTTAAAGTAAGGCGGGAGTTATTCCTTTCGTATGTGGAATATCTTGCTTTCACCGATCACCTTCAAAAAGATCCGTTGACTGACTTCTTTTCCCCATCATTGCAAAAGGTGAGATAATCCTGGGACGGGAGGAGTCTCTGAAAATAATTCGTACGCAAATCTGAAATTTGCGCGGGGGTGGCTATCTTCCCTCGATCAACCTTTTTCTATGACGCCTTATATTGGAGAATTCCTTGGAACCATGTTGCTGATTTTACTCGGCGACGGAGTGGTAGCTGGAGTTGTTTTGCGCTCCACAAAGTCTGAAAACGCGGGCTATCTCACTGTGTCTATTGCCTGGGGTCTCGCGGTCATGCTTGCCATATATGCTGTCGGGAATATCAGTGGCGCACATCTCAACCCGGCGGTTACGCTCGCGCTTGTGATTTCCGGCGACTTCGCTGCAGAGTTCCTTCCCGGATACTTTCTCGCTCAAATGGCGGGAGCATTTGTGGGAGCGGTATTAGTGTGGTTGCATTATCTACCGCACTGGAAGATCACTGCAAGCCCTGAGGCAAAGCTGGCGGTATTCTGCACAACGCCGGCAATCCGCTCAGCAGGGAACAATCTATTCAGTGAGATACTCGCAACGATGGTTCTTACATTCGCGATTCTTTTTATCGGCGCCTATAAATTTACAGAGGGGCTTAATCCGATTGCTGTGGGATCGCTGATCACTGCGATTGGTCTGTCACTGGGTGGAACCACTGGTTTTGCTATAAATCCTGCGAGAGACCTCGGGCCCCGTTTAGCGCATGCTATTTTGCCTATTCATGGAAAGGGACATTCAGATTGGAGTTACAGCTGGATTCCGGTAGCCGGACCGTTGATTGGCGGTGCACTCGGGGCTTTCATTTTCAATCTTTTATTTTAAGCGAATGAACAGCAACTATATACTCGCCCTCGATCAGGGTACAACAAGTTCACGAGCGATACTTTTTGATTCAAACGGATCGATTGTGAAGATCGCTCAGGAAGAGTTCCCGCAAATATTTCCGCAGCCGGGTTTAGTGGAACACGATCCCTATGAAATCCTGAAGAGTCAGATGAGCACTCTTAACCGTGTTCTGTTAGAAAGCGGAACGGATGCATCTAAAGTCGCAGCAATCGGAATCACCAATCAAAGGGAGACAACGCTGGTGTGGGACAAGGGTACTGGCAGGCCCGTTCATAATGCCATCGTCTGGCAGGATAAGAGGACGGCATCGATTTGTGAAGCGTTGAAGACCGATGGTTATGAAGACCATGTCCGTGAGAAGACAGGACTCGTGATCGATTCATATTTTTCGGCTACGAAACTGAAATGGATTCTCGACAGCGTAGAAGGTGCACGCGATAGGGCGGGGAAAGGCGAGCTTCTTTTTGGAACGGTTGACACCTGGCTCATCTGGAATATGACTGGTGGGAAAGAACATGTGACGGATTATACCAATGCGTCGCGCACTATGTTGTTTGATATCCATGAGTTGAAGTGGGATGATAAGATGCTGAAGGCACTGGATATTCCTGTTTCAATGTTACCACAGGTCAAGCCATGCACCGCGGAATTCGGAACATACATGCACAACGGTATAGCTATCCCTATTCGCGGCGTCGCCGGAGATCAGCAGGCTGCGCTGTTTGGTCAGGCTTGCTTTAAACCTGGAACAGCAAAGAATACCTATGGCACCGGATGTTTTATGCTGATGAATACAGGCAAAAACATCCAGCGTTCCAGCAACGGCCTCATTACCACAATTGCCTGGGGAATTGATGGCGGTGTAGAGTATGCTCTTGAAGGAAGTATCTTCATTGCCGGTGCAGCAATTCAATGGCTTCGCGACAGTGTTCATCTCATTGATCAGTCAAAGGATTCCGAGTATTTCGCGGCGAAGGCATTGGGCTCTAATGAAGTTTATGTCGTTCCTGCGTTTGCCGGACTGGGCGCTCCCTATTGGGACATGTATGCGCGGGGTGCAATCTTCGGGCTGACAAGGGATACAGGGAAAGATCACATCATAAAGGCAACCCTCGAATCGCTGGCTTATCAAACGAAGGACATCCTCACGGCAATGCAGGAAGACTCAGGGATTACCCTTGCAAGCCTTAAGGTTGATGGTGGCGCTTCGGCCAATAACATCCTTATGCAATTCCAGGCTGACATCCTCGGGACTGACGTGGAACGTCCGGAGGTGGTGGAATCCACAGCATTGGGGGCAGCCTATTTTGCCGGAATTCAATCCGGCCTTTGGAAGAAGGAAGACATTCTCCGTAACAGAAAGGTCGAAAAATGCTTTCGTCCAGAGATGGAAGAAGCGACAAGGTCCAGGCTCTATGCGGGATGGCAGAAAGCGGTCCAGAGAACCATGGGATGGGCGGATAAGTAGGGTAACGGTTCGTGTGTTCAATCATCACTAAAGACACACGCACATCAGTCCCGGCAGACGTTCTTTTCTGCTATATTCAAATTAATAAATGTGCATCTCCCTTGAATTTCTGTGCGCTCAATCGTCCTCAAATTATTCAAGAGCTTAAGAGCAATGCGTTCGACGTTCTTGTTGTAGGTGGAGGAATAACGGGAGCGGGAATAGCCCTTGATGCCGCATCCCGTGGTCTTAAGGTTGCTCTCGTGGAAAAGCATGATTTTGCATTTGGCACCAGCAGCCGCAGTACGAAACTGATTCATGGAGGCTTACGCTACCTGAAGCAACTCGAATTCGGTCTCGTCAAGGAAGTAGGAAGTGAGCGCGCGGTGGTGCATAGCCTGGCGCCTCATCTTGTGGTACCTGAAAAAATGCTCCTGCCACTCCAGGAAAAGAGGGGACTGGGATATTGGCTTACTTCCCTGGGATTAAAAGTTTACGACCTCCTCGCCGGCGTGAAGGCTGAAGATCAGCGAAGAATGCTGACGCGGACACAAACTCTTCGCGCGGAACCTTTACTTCGGAAGGACGGCATCAAAGGTGGTGCGATCTATGCGGAATATCGTACTGATGATGCAAGGCTTACAATCGAGATCATCAAAGCAGCTGTCGCGAATGGGGCCGTTATTCTCAATTATGTCGAGGGAGTTTCTTTTGAGATTGAGAGTAAGCGGATCGGCGGCATGACGGTGGTGGATTCATTCTCAGGAGAGCGCTTCAATATTTCAGCAACTTGTGTAGTGAACGCCGCAGGTCCCTGGGTTGATGATCTTCGAAAAGAGAACCGTTCGCTGATTGGCAAAAGGCTTCATCTTACCAAAGGCGTTCACATCGTCCTTCCGCGCGCACGACTTCCTATTAACCAGGCCATCTATTTTGATGTGGAAGAAGATGGGAGAATGATCTTTGCGATTCCACGTGGGAGAACAACCTATGTCGGAACAACGGACACGACATACGCTAGGAACAAAGAAGAAGTATTTACTGATCTGGACGACGCTGAGTATCTGGTGCGCGCATTGAATTCAACATTCCCTACAGCCAATATTACTCTCTCTGATATTGAATCAAGCTGGGCAGGGCTGCGGCCCCTCATACATGAGGACGGGAAGTCTGCATCGGAGCTGTCGCGTAAAGATGAAATCTTTGAGTCAGACACCGGGCTCATCTCTATTGCGGGAGGGAAACTAACCGGCTACCGGAAAATGGCGGAGCGTGTGGTTAACATGGTGGTGAGAAATTTCTTCGCAGAGAGAAATCTCAAAGCTTGTATGACAAAAGACATTAAGCTCGCCGGATCACACTTCAGAAATGAAAAGGAACGGAGGAATTACGAGAACACGATTGTAGCGAATCTTTCTGCTGAAGGTATCAGCGAGCATTCTGCGCGCACCATAGTGGAGAACTTCGGCTCTCAGTCGAACTCCATTCTTAACAACTACGTAGCTGAGAAGTCCGCGGATCCTCAAACGGGTATTGTGAAAGCTGTTCTTGAGTTTTGCCTTTATCATGAAATGACGGCAACACTGAATGACTTCTTTATCCGCCGGACCGGCATGCTGTATTTTGATATTGCACAAGTAGACAAGCATAAAGTATGGGTGGCGGAGTTTATGAAGGAGTTTTACAACTGGGACAATACCCGCACAATGAAGGAGTTAGCAGCCCTGGATTTTCAACTAAGCCGTGCCCGCCTTAATCAGGCGTCAGCGTTGTCCGGCGGTCTTGCCGATACGTGAAAGTTTTCTTTAATTGACGCACTTTAACAGTTTATGACAGCAAAATCGGACGTCCATCCTGATTTGAATCTCTGGGGGCTTGATATGGGGGGTACGAAGATCGAAGGGGTGATTCTCAAATCGAAAGTGGAGCCTGAAGTTCTCTTCCGCACAAGAATTCCCACTGAAGCAGATCAAGGCTATGACCACATTCTCGAACAGGTGAAAAAGCTATTTGACCTGATGGTTGGTCATATTGGCTACAAGCCGCGCAGGGTGGGAATTGGAACACCTGGCACCCTTGATCCCAAGACTAATGTGATGAAGGGATGTAACACGGTGTCCATGAATGGCAAACCGATGAAAGCCGATCTTGAGCGTGTTCTTGAAACCTCTATCGAGATTGCCAACGACGCTGATTGTTTTGCATTGGCGGAAACAAGGCACGGCGTAGTGAAAGAACACTTCCCTGACGCACGTGTTGTCTTCGGTGTGATCATGGGTACCGGTGTAGGCGGTGGCCTCGTCATCGATGGCCGTCCTATTATTGGTCTGCAGGGGATCGCCGGCGAGTGGGGACATAATTTCCTCGATGCATCGGGTGGTCCTTGCTACTGTGGTAAATCCGGTTGCGTGGAGATGGTTATTTCAGGACCGGCCCTCGAGGAATATTACTTTCGTGAGACAGGCAACAGAAAGCCTTTGAAAGATATTGTTGCACTCGCGGAATCTAAAGTAGACCCGACTGCCCAAAAGACGATGATCCGGTTGATTGAGTTTTTTGGAAAAGCCATTAGCGTATTGATCAACATCATAGATCCAGATGTCATCGTCATTGGCGGTGGCGTTGGAAACATTGACATGCTCTATGACCGCGGCCTGGATTCAGTGAAGAAGTATGTCTTTAACACGCGTCTGGATACTCCCATTGTGCAGCCCATGCTCGGCGATAGCGCCGGTGTCTTCGGCGCGGCATATCTGGTAGTTGACAACGATTACTCGAAATGATATCAGACGCTAAACTTTGAGTTATGAAGCGAATCGCGATCGTTGGTCCAATTCCCCGGGATCATATTGTAACGCACCAGGGAGACCTTATCCAGAAGTGGGGCTGTGTAACACATCCTGTGATGGCGCTGTCAGCGATGGCAGGGGATCAGATTGAAGTTGTTCCTGTAAGCCACGTCAGAGAAGTCGATGAGGACAATGTGAAAGAAGTATTCAAGGGGGCTCGCGGTGTCAATCTCGATCACATCACTTCAAAGAATGACCAGGGTGACATCATTAGCCTCCGGTTCATCGATATGAACAACCGTCTTGAAAGGCAGACTGGATTCATGGACCCCATTGTCCCGTCAGACTTTCATCATCTTCTGGATTGTGAAGTTTTTGTTTTCATTCCCATCAGTGATTACGAGATCTCCATTGAAGCGCTTAAATATCTGAAGCGTAAGAGTAAAGGTGTTGTCATATTTGATGCGCACGGACCTACGACGGCCTGTCTGATCACCGGAGAACGACAGCGTAAATTCTGGATCGATCGTGATCAATGGTTGCCATATATTGATGTTCTAAAGATGAACCTCGAGGAAGCGCACGCATCGTGGTTTAAGAAAGAATATGAATCGCATGATTTCGCGGATACCGGTGACGTTGATCGCGAAGAGATGCGTGGCTTTGCAATGCACTGCCTGAACATGGGTGTCCGTGCGGTATACATTACTGTTGACAGCAGAGGTTGTCTCGTCTATTGGAAGGTTCGCGGTAAGCTGAGAGAAGAAATGGTTCCTGCAGTAAAGGTTGAGAATGTCATTGACACTACGGGGTGCGGGGATTCATTCGCAGGGGGTATCGGTTTCGGATTACTGCAAAGTCCCGGTGACTATGTGGGCGCAGCGCGATATGGTAATGCGCTTGGCGCCTTGAGAACACAGGGGAAAACGTTTGCGGTATTTAAGTCCCTTGAGGAAACGGATAAAATCATTCAGTCAACGTATTTTAACGGTTTTTAACTGTAGGAGACCGGAGGATGGAGAAGGAATCAATAGAAACGCAAGCAACGAATTTGATCAAAGCCGCCATATTCGATTTGGATGGAGTCATCGTTGATACAGCGCATTATCACTATGTTGCATGGAAGGAGCTTGCCGCTGAGCTTGGCGTAAACCTGACGCCGGAACATAATGAACGTCTGAAAGGGGTGAGCAGAATGCATTCGCTTGAGATCATCCTCGAGATTGGTGGCATCTCGTTACCCGAGGATGATAAAGAGCGCCTTGCCACACGAAAGAATAATGAGTTCATTCAGCTCATCGAAAAGATGACTCCCGACGAGATATTTCCTGGCACCAAAGATCTTATCAGTAACCTTCGCCAGAAAGGTATAAGGATAGGTCTCGCTTCCAGCAGCAAGAACGCGCCGAGGGTATTGGATCTGCTTGGTATTCGCTCGCAGTTCGATACTGTTGTGGACGGAACGATGATCACTCACTCCAAGCCGGACCCGGAAATATTCCTCCTGGCTGCCAGCAGACTTGGTGTCGATCCGCAGCAATGTGTTGTATTCGAAGATGCCGAGGCAGGAGTGGAGGCTGCATTAAGAGCAGGGATGAAGTGTGTAGGAGTGGGCGATGAGAAGATGCTAAGCAATGCGGATTTTGTTATTGCAAGAACCGGAGATTTTGAGACAGACATGATCACGAAATTCTGAACTGAACAACTCGAATAGAAAACCAAACAAACCAATAATTTCCTGCAAGCCCATCTATGAAACAATACATCAAGCATCATGAATGGCAGATCATTGAAGAGGGTTTTGATCCGCATTACAACAAGATATCAGAGAGTCTTTTCAGTATCGGCAACGGACGTATGGGCCAGCGCGCCAACTTCGAAGAGGAGTATTCCGGCGATACATTGAGAGGAAGCTATGTTGCCGGTGTCTATTACCCGGACAAAACCAGGGTGGGCTGGTGGAAGAATGGCTATCCTGAATATTTTGCGAAGGTCTTGAACGCGCCAAACTGGATTGGTATCCACGTCAGTATCGAGGGAAAGAAGCTTGATCTGGCAAAATGTGCCGTCGAAAATTTCCGTCGGGTGCTCGATATGAAGACAGGCCTTCTGAGCCGGAGTTTTACCGCAACTTATCCCGATGGCAAAAAGGTTAAAGTAGAATCTCGCCGGTTTTGCAGCATGGCAAATGGTGAAGTAGGCGCAATTCGTTATTCAATCACGCCATTGAACTTCAACGCGACAGCAACGTTATCCATATACGTTGACGCTGACGTGGTAAACAAAGACTCCAACTATGATGAAAAGTTCTGGGAAGAAGTAAGTAAAGAGGCCTCAGAAGGCGAGGCCATCGTGACTGCTCAGACGAAAAAGACGCTCTATCATGTGACCACTGGGATGCGTTATGTCCTGGAAACAGAAGGTGCAAAGGCAGCGGTGGAGCGTATCAATGTTGAGCTGCGCGAGAAGTTTGCCGGCAATGTGATCCAGCTTCAATTTAAGGAAGGAAAGGAGATCGTTGTTTATAAATATGCGGCGGTTCTCTCTTCAGAGAATCATCCTAAGGAAAAGCTGGTGTCGAAATGCAGAGAGGTTCTTGACTATGCCGTCGCCACGGGCTTCGATGAGTTATTTGATGAACATGCTAAAGTGTGGGCGCATAAATGGGAGGAATGTGATATCACTATCGATGGTGACGTCGCAGCACAACAAGGTATCCGTTTTAATATCTTCCATCTGACACAGACATACACGGGTGAAGACGAAAGACTGAACATCGGACCGAAAGGTTTCACCGGAGAGAAATATGGTGGAAGTACTTATTGGGATACCGAAGCATATTGCCTTCCGTTTTACCTCGCAACCGCCGAGCAGAAGGTAGCCCGGAATCTTCTCGTTTACCGTTACAAACATCTGCAAAAAGCGATTGAGAACGCCGCCAAGCTTGGGTTCACTAATGGCGCGGCGCTCTATCCGATGGTTACCATGAACGGTGAAGAATGTCACAACGAATGGGAGATCACTTTCGAAGAGATTCACCGTAACGGTGCGATTGCCTATGCAATCTATGACTACATCAACTATACTGGCGAGAAAGAATATCTTCAGGAATATGGTCTTGAAGTACTGATCGGTATTTCAAGATTCTGGTCGCAGCGGATCACCTGGTCCACTGATCGGAATAAATACGTTATGCTTGGCGTGACCGGCCCGAACGAATATGAGAACAACGTCAGCAACAATTGGTACACGAATACCATTGCTACATGGACTTTGCAGTTCACCCTTGAGTCGTTAGCGTATGTTAAGAATGAGTTCGCTTCCAGGTACAACGAAATTTCATCGGCTATTTCATTTGATGAAGTAACAGAGACCTCACGCTGGAAGGAAATCATTGAAAAGATGTATTATCCTGTCGATGAGCGACGTGGGTTGTTTCTTCAGCAGGATGGTTTTCTCGACAAGGAGATACTGAGAGTGGCGGATCTTCGTCCGGAGGATCAACCGTTGAATCAGAAATGGTCATGGGACCGGATTCTGCGTTCGTGTTTTATTAAGCAAGCCGATGTGCTTCAGGGTTTATATTTCTTCGAGGCTCGTTATGAAAACGAAACGCTTCGCAAGAACTTCGACTTTTACGAACCGATGACTGTTCATGAATCATCACTTTCGCCGTGTGTTCACGTCATACTCGCATCGAAGTTAGGATACAAGCAACGGGCCTATGAGCTTTATCTCCGTACAGCGAGACTTGACCTTGATGATTATAACAATGACACCGAAGACGGACTTCACATCACGTCGATGGCCGGCACATGGATGAGTGTGGTGAAAGGTTTCGGCGGAATGCGCGTGAAGGAAGGAGTTCTCCATTTCAATCCGTTTATCCCTGATCAGTGGACTTCCTATTCGTTCCGGATTGAGTTCCGTGGCCGTGTCCTGAAGGTGAAGATCAGTGCAGGAAAAACAGATACGATCCTGGAGTCGGGTGACCCTCTGGATATCGTGATGAACGGCGAGACAATAAAGTTAAAGCAGGCCTAGAAATCTTTAAGAATAAGCTTCACCCATTGTGAATACATTTTTTCCGATGGGTGAAGTCCATCGCCTGCAATCAGCGATGGATTTTCAAATCCTTTGCGGGACGTATCTGTAATGTAATAGTACCGTACACCATACTTCAAAGCAATTTCTTTATTGATCGCGTTGTACGCATTCAGTTCTTTAGAGATCTTCTGTTGACTTTCCCTGCCATAGGGTGTGTAGCCATAATCAGGGATTGATAGAACGATCACCCGGGAGGAATCGCCTGCAGCATGAGAGATGGCGATTTGAAGCAGCTCTTCGAATTCAGCAGCATACTGTTCTGCCGGGAGTCCCTGATACTGGTTGTTTACGCCGATCAACAGAGAAACCAAATCATAATCTGTCGCGGGTTGCTGTTTTAGGATTGCCTTCTTGAGATCATCCGTTCTCCATCCTGTTGTGGCAATGATCTCAGGTTGTTCGAAATGATAGCCTTTTTTATTTAGCTCGGCCACAAGTTGCATTGGCCATCTTCCTTCCGGAGAAACACTTTCTCCGATCGTGTATGAATCGCCCAGTGCGAGGAATTTCTTTTTAGTTGTTTGGGCGTGCACAGAAATTGAAATAAGAACGAAGATCAGAAGGAGAGGAAGAAGTAAGGGATGCATTGGATAGAATGCATCCCTGGTTACATATAGCTGAAACATTATGAATCAATGTGCTGATCCGCCGGGCGTAGTTGTTTTTTTATTTTTCATCCAGAACAAGAGGACGATAAAGAGACCAATGAGAATCAGAGGGAACATGAGCATTTTTGACAGCGTTGCCTGTCCAGCAGCGAGTTCCAATGCATCTCCGGCAAGACCTGTAGACGAAGCTTGTTCACGCGATTTGTCAATCCATCCACCGATAATAGGCTGCCAGATCGCAGTTGAGAACATACCGAATGCGCCTACAATCGACATTCCGATCGCACCGCTCATTGGAATCTTTTCAGCAGTAAAACCGATCATGTTTGGCCAGAAGTAGCATACTCCCATCGCAAAACAAATTGCAGCCACATAAGCCATCGCGCCGGTCTGAGTGCTAAGGAGAAAAATTCCGATAGATGCGACAATCGCGGATCCCAGTAATACGCCGGTTTGATCAAACTTGTGAACAAAGTTGCCACCGAAATATCTACCAACGGCCATGAGTCCGGAGATGATCGCAAGAATCACCATGGGTTCAGCGCCACTCTTCGCAAGTACGAGCTCTGCCCATTGTGTCGGACCAAATTCTGAGATCGCCGTCAAAGTCATGCATGCGCAGATGAAGATGAATAGCGGTGTCATCATAGCCTTTACATTCGAGCCAAGGGAAGCAATTTCTCCCGTCGGTTCAGGAAAGGTCTGACCGTAGAAGAGATACGCGTAAATAAGTGTCGGGATCATGATGAACCATATCTGCGCTTCCCAGCCCCAGCCCATCTCAGTCATTCCGAATGAAAGTAAGCTTCCAAGGAAGATTCCGCCTGGGAACCACATGTGAAAACGATTCAGTAGCGTGTTCATTATTTTACCACTGTAAGCCGTTGCGATCATCGGATTACACGCCGCTTCCGTACATCCATTACCGATTCCAATAAAGAGGGTTGAGATGAGCAGACCTGTATAACCGGTAGCAAAAATGGTCAACACGATACCGAGGGTATGCGCGAAGAAGGCGATAAGCATAATTCTTTTCGGACCGATCGTTCCGTAAAAAACTCCGCCTAACACCATGGATATCGGAAAGCCGATAAACCACATTGTGTTAATGAAGCCGAGTTGCGTGGCAGACAGGTCAAAGGACTCACCCAGTTGTGGCAGTATTCCCGCCCTGATACTGAATGAAAAAGCTGTCGTGATCAGGGCAAAACAGCTGCCATAGAAAAGTCTTTTGCTATTTTGATTCTCCATAATTCTTTGTCGGTTCTGGTTTAAGGTATAAAGCAGCCATGAATATGCGGTGAAAAAATATGATCTCCAACATGGATTGGCAGGTAATTTCTTTTTTATATCGATTGAAACAACGTCTTTGGCTCATATGGTCGGACAGATTGTAATAATTAGAGCGACCGTTGTGAAGACTTCCTGATTGGGGACCGGCCTCCGCATCAAATGCAAAACGCCACCTCCCGGTGAGGAAATTACGCTTTCCAGATCGGGGCCTTTGATTTTGAACGACCTGATCACCTTAGCTAATAATAAAAACGCAGGTACTTTATGCAACTATCTTTTTATGGCGCTGCCCAGACCGTCACGGGTAGCAAGCACGTTGTGACACTGTCAAATGGACGACGCATCTTACTTGACTGTGGTATGTTTCAGGGAAAAGGGACGAAAAACGAAGACCTCAACAGCGACTTCCTATTCAACCCTTCTTCTATTGATTACCTCATTCTCTCTCATGCGCATATCGATCACTGTGGATTGATCCCGAGACTTGTGAAGCTGGGATTCACGGGGAAAATATTTTGTACTCCACCCACCATCGCCCTTTGCAAACTATTGCTTGAAGACAGCGCAGGGATTCAACTGTCGAACTCAAAAAGCAATGGGAATGGTGAAGGGACCGAACCGTTGTATCTGATGGAAGACGTTGAGAGAACCTTTGAGCTTTTCAAAGCCGTTCCATATGATAAGCCTTACGCCATCGATGAAAGCATAGAAGTTCTGTTTACAGATGCGGGTCATATCCTGGGAAGTGCCGTGGTGAATCTTACGCTTACCGAGGAAGGAGTAAAAAGGCACTTGTGCTTCACCGGCGACATCGGAAGATTTAATAACCGCATTCTTAAGGCGCCGGCGGAAATTCCTCAGGCGGAAGTCATTATTTGTGAGTCGACCTATGGAGATAAGCTCCATGCGGATGTGGATGATACAGAAGAACGACTGTTGAAAGTAGTCAACCACACCTGCGTGGAAAAACAAGGAAAGCTGATCATCCCTGCTTTCAGTGTCGGACGTACTCAAGAGTTAATCTTCTCTTTAAATAAGCTCGCTGAAGATGGAAGGCTTCCCGATCTTAAGGTCTTTGTGGACAGCCCCCTCTCGGTGTATGCTACAGATATCATGCGCGACAATCACAAATACTTTAACGATGAAATGCAGGAGTACATTGAAACTGATCCCGACCCGTTCCATTTCAAAGGGATACACTTCATCACGGATCGCGATGATTCGATCCAACTGAATTATTTTGACGGGCCCTGTATCATAATTTCTGCATCAGGTATGATGGAAGGAGGGAGGATCCGTCATCACCTCCGTCAAACTATCGCTGACGAAAAGAACACCATTCTGATCACCGGATATTGTGAACCCTCAACCCTGGGTGGAAGAATTGCCGGGGGTGCAAAGGAAGTGTTCATCATGGGCGACAAGTTTCCGGTGAATGCGGAGGTGCTGATGATGAATGAGTACAGTGCCCACGGTGACTATAGCGACATACTTAAACTGCTCCTTCGTCAAGACAAATCCAAAGTGAAGCAGATCTTCCTGGTGCATGGTGAAAGGACAGTAATGCAAAAGTTTTCAGAAACGCTTAAGGAACATGGTTTCAAAAATGTTGAGGTCGCCGAATTCAGGATGTCGTACGAAGTCTGATTTGCCAGACTAAAGCTCGAAGGTAAATCCTTTCTCTTTGAGCTTATCATATGAGCGCTTGTCGAACCGATATAAGCTGGCGGCGCGATGGGATACGTCCGTTTGTTTTTCTTTACACGTTTCGAGCAGATTCATGTTCATGAGCTTCCTCCGGAAATTCGGCTTGTCGAGTTTCTTTTCGAGAATTGCTTCATAGAGTTCCTGGAGCTGTAGCAGCGTGAATTTTTTTGGAAGAAGGTTAAAACCCACGGGTTCGTGCCGGACCTTATGACGCAGGTGTTCAAGTCCTGCTTTCAGCATCTTACCGTGGTCATACGGTAAAGTGGGGATTTCGCTGAGCTTGAACCACTGCGCATCCGCCGCTGTAAACCCAGGGTGGATTGTATAGTCTTCCGGCTTTACCAGCGCATAGTAAGCTATTGTGATAACACGTTTACTCGGATAACGGTCAGTGTCGCCGAATGTCCGGAGTTGTTCAAGATATATATTGGAAACTCCGGTAAGATCTTTTAGCAAGCGATAGGCTGAATCGTCAATCCCCTCATTATATCGAATCCATCCACCAGGGAGCGCCCATTTTCCTTTACTGATACCTTCACCGTGCTGAACCAGCAGAATATCCAGCTCCGTCTTCTTGAAACCAAAGATGAGGCAGTCGATTGAAAGGGCATCGATTACCGTATCAGGAAAATTATTCTTCTTCATCTCTGTTTCTTGACTTGATTAGAAAAATCCTTACCTTGTAGTCAAATTTACTATAAGGTCATTAATTCGACAATTTAAACGAAATTATCAGGAAGAATGCAACAATACCTTCTTGGCTTGGATTTAGGAAGTTCATCCGTGAAAGCCTCCGTCGTCGACGCAGTTTCCGGAAAGACCGTAGCATCTGCGCAATCACCTGCTGAAGAGATGCCAATCCTCGCGGTAAAGCCCGGATGGGCAGAACAGGATCCAGAGATGTGGTGGCAGCATGCAGTCACTGCAGCCCACGCATGTTTTTCAAAAGCAGGAATCAAAGGTGAAAATGTTGTCGCCATAGGGATTTCGTATCAAATGCACGGACTGGTGTGTGTCGACAAAGATCAGAAGGTTCTCAGGCCCTCTATTATATGGTGCGATAGCCGTGGCGTTGCGATCGGCGAGGAAGCCACCAAGTCATTGGGCAACGCTTATTGCCTTGAACACTTCCTGAACTCGCCGGGAAATTTCACCGCTTCCAAACTTGCCTGGGTAAAAAGGAACGAGCCGGAATTATATGAGAAGATTTATAAGGTAATGCTTCCCGGAGACTTCCTGGCAATGCGTCTTTCAGGAGAAATAAATACCACTGAAACGGGCTTATCTGAAGGCATATTCTGGGACTTCAGCACACAAAGCGTAGCGAGTTCCCTGCTGAAGGAATATGGTATCAGCGAGAGTATTCTTTCTCCCCGTGTTCCGGCATTTGGCAAGCAAAGCGTTGTCTCGAAAGGTGCCGCTGAGGCGTTGGGGCTGAAGGCGGGAACGGTGATCAGCTACCGTGCTGGTGACCAGCCCAATAATGCGTTGTCTTTGAACGTATTGAAACCAGGAGAGACTGCTGCGACGGCAGGTACCTCAGGTGTTATATATAGTGTCACCGACAAGAATGCACGCGACACGAAGTCGAGGGTGAACACCTTCATGCACGTCAACAACAAAACAGCAGGTGAAGAGATCAGAAACGGAGTGTTACTCTGTATCAACGGTACGGGTATCCTAAACAGCTGGCTGCGGAAAAATCTTTCGCTGCGCAATCTGGCCTACGAATACAAAGACATAAACGATATCGCGGCTGCTGCCCCGATAGGATCTGACGGATTAACGATACTTCCTTTCGGAAACGGCGCAGAACGTGTTCTTGAAAACCGCGACATCGGTGGCTCTTTCCACGGATTAAATTTCAACCGACATAATCAGGGACATATTTTCCGTGCCGCCCAGGAGGGGATCGTGTTCGCGCTGAAATATGGTTTTGATGTCCTCCAGGAAATGGGGCTTCATACGAACGTGATCCGCGCCGGGCATGCTAACATGTTCCTCAGTCCGTTATTCCGCGAAGCCTTCGTCAACACTATTGGTGCGAGACTTGAGCTTTACGATACCGATGGAGCAAAAGGTGCCGCACTTGGCGCCGGCGTTGGTGCCGGTATTTACGGTTCTTTTGAAGAAGCATTCAAAGGATTCCAGCTTATCAATTCAGAAGAGCCCGATACAAAGAAGGTCGACGAATACGAAGAAGCCTACGGAAAATGGAAGTCGATTCTCGACGCGCA
>JAEYXN010000084.1 GCA_023431285.1 Bacteroidota bacterium | reverse complement strand
TCCGATACCTCCTCCTGAACACCGGCTTCTCCAATGAAAGGATCGGCGCTCCCTGTCGGCATAAATGTACCCGTGCCATCAAGGCGGAAGCTGCAGTTTTTGTAATCGCCAACCTGACCAGCGCCCGCCTCATGCAAGGCCTTCAAGACATCAGGGCTATGGTCTTTGGGAACAAATGTGACAAGCTTAAGCAACGTGTCCTTCCTTGGCGACAGGACCCGCAGGTTCCTAAGTCCGATTCTCTCGGCGATTTTCCGATTCACGCCATTGTGAACGTTGTCCAGATTGGTGTGGATGGCGTAAATAGCAATGTCGTTCCTGATTGCTTTAATGATCGTTCGCTCTACATAATTGGAACCTGTAATTTTCTTTAGACCCCGAAATACAATGGGATGGTGAGCTACGATGAGATTGCAATTCTTCTTGATAGCTTCTTCTACGACCGCTTCTGTGCAGTCAAGAGAAACGAGAATGCCGCTTATTGTCTGGTCCGGTGAACCGGTGATAAGCCCTGCGTTGTCATAGCTTTCCTGGTAGGATAATGGCGCGATGGATTCGAGATAATGTGCGACGGATTTGAGGGTGATACTGGCCATGCAATAGTTTAGTTTGGAAGTCCAACAAATAAACGGGTTGGAAACTGCGTTTGAAAATCGGAATTTGCCATGAAAGAGCAGACTTCTTTCGATGCTAAAATTTATTCTTTACCCCTTTGCAGTCCTTTACGATGGCGTTACCAGGATCAGAAACTACATGTATGACCGCGGATTGAAGCCATCGATGGGGTTTGACCTTCCCGTCATCAGTGTGGGAAACCTGTCGGTAGGTGGCACCGGAAAGACGCCCATGATAGAGTACCTGATCAGGTTACTGACCCCTGAGCACAAGGTAGGCGTGTTGAGCCGGGGCTATGGCCGGAAGTCACGTGGATTTATCGTCGCCCGCGGAGATGAAGATGCCAGTGACATTGGCGATGAACCTCTTCAATACTTCAAAAAATTTCGTGACCGGATCCAGGTAGCCGTAGGGGAGGAACGCGCACTGTCAATACCTTTGATGCTGCAGGAAGATGAGGACACAGACGTTATTCTTCTCGATGACGCGTTTCAGCATCGAAGGATCAGGCCTTCTTTTCAGATCCTGCTGACCAGCTATCAAAAACCTTTTTTCAGCGACATGCTATTGCCTGCCGGCAGATTGAGAGAATCGGCAACGGGAGCAGTACGCGCAGACCTAGTGGTGGTTTCTAAATGTCCTGCCGAACTAGGGGATCAAGAACTGATGGACATAGAGAAACAGATACGGGATTTCACGACAAGGCCGGTATTCTTTTCAACGATCAGTTATGGTGCGGTCGTCCCGTTTGAAAATACTACTGTGCCTCTTGGAGAAGACGTGATTCTTGTGACAGGCATAGCCGACCCAAGGACAATCGTCGACCATGTAAGAAAGCACTATCGATTAAAAGAGCACATTTCATTTCCAGACCATCATCGTTATGCAGCTTCTGATATAGACCTGATAATCCAAAGCCGCAAGGGTCGAGATTGTTCGGTGCTGACCACAGAAAAAGATATGGTAAAGTTGGATGTTCCTGCCTTTGGGCGATACCTTGAGCGAATTCCCTTCTTCTATATTCCTATTACGGTTCAATTTTTGAAGCAGCAAGGCGAGTTCGACGAAATCATAAAAGCACATGTGGCCGAAGTCTATAAAAAAACCAGTGAATCCGGCTCCGAAGCTTCATAACTCATTATTTTTGCGCGTGCGTTTTAGAAGTGTCATACCGATTCTGCTGATGTTTTTGTCAGCATTGCCATTGTTTTCGCAGGATGAGGACAGTCCGAGAAGAGGGTCAACCATCATCGACGACACTACAAAACAGATCTACGGCCCCAGAACGAGCCAATACTATTGGGAAGAAGATGTGTTTATGAATCGCGATATCAAGCATAGAGTTGATACAGCGATCAGAGATTTCCATCGCTTCAACGATGTCCAAAGAAACGAAAATCTTTACCAGGATCTTGGTGTCATAGGCTCGGCAATACGCCCGATCTTCTATGAGATTCCGGAACAAATTGGAGTAACTTCAGGATTTAACAGCTTCGATGTTTACTGGGATCGGGAACGGATTCGGTACTGGGATACGAAATCTCCGTACTCGAATATGAATGTTATTCTGGGAGGGAGAGGACGAAGTGTAACGCGCGTAACCTACAGCAGGAACATAAGTCCCCGATGGAATTTTGGTCTGACATACCGAGGGCTTTTCATTGATAAACAGATTTTACGGGCAGCAAAGGGTGACAGGGCTGTTCGAAGTCAGTATTACGACTTTTTCACGACCTATCAATCAAAAGACAGCACGTACCGGCTATTCGCTAATTTCCGGAGGAACAATCATGAAGTCGCAGAGTCCGGAGGGGTAAGTAATACTGGTATCGCAGATTTTGGATACACTGACTATTTCAGCACAGAAGCGCAACCTAATCTGTCAGAGGCCATCAATCGTGAATTGAGGATGAACATTCACCTCTATCATCAGTACCGTTTGGGAAGCGGATTACAGATTTATCATAAATTCGACAGATATCGCCAGGCAAACATTTTCAGTGACAGGCCGGGTTCAGAGCCGGATTATGATTTCGTAGAGATTGACAGTGCGCTCACTTACGATTATTCCAAATTCATTACTGTCCGGAATGAGGCGGGAATAAAAGGCTCACTTTCTAAGCTGTTCTACAATGGATATTACGCCATCAGAAATTACAGGATGCTCCACGACCACGACACAGTTTATGCCAATGGCGAATCTCATAATCGTTTCAGTGGAGTGGAAAATTATGTCGGCGGGCGTATTGCCCTAAAACTGGATTCATTGGTCGACATAATCGGACGTGGCGAATTGTTAATCCCTGATGGAGAGATCAGCAGTGACCCGAACTACAGAATTGAAGGTACGATTGTCAGCAAATGGTTTGATGCCACCCTTCAGCAGGTTCAATATGCGCCGTCATTTCTTCAGCGGTTCTACCGTGGTTCTCATGACTACTGGGACAACTTCGAATTCAGCAACGTAAACACTACACGTTTGAGCGGCTCTGTACATTACCGATCCAAAGTTTTTACGTTATCTCCCGGAGTGACATTTACGAGGGTTGGTAACTATATATTCTTTAAACGTGTCGTTTCGCCTTACGCAGATGTTCGTGAATTCCCGGAGACCAATCCGAACAAGACCGATGTAATACCTGTTCAGGCTTCCGGTGAAAATGTGATATTCTCGCCACAAGTAAGAATGAGTCTGACGTTGATGAAGCATGTGCACGTTCGGGGATTGGGGATCTTTACGAGAATGGTGGAGGAAAGCTCAGAGCAACCCTTCGACATTCCGGAAATTCTCGTCAATGGCCAGATCTCCTATGAAAACATCTTCTTCAATGGTAATCTCGATATGCATGCGGGGTTTGACATACACTGGAAGAGTGCATATTACGCTCCTGCATACGATGTTCCTACCGCGCAGTTCTACATTCAAAACCGCGACAATGCTATAGCAGGATTTAATGACCAGGGAGGAAATAACTTTTCAGGAATCTATGGCGGAGATCCGGTTTCTCCCGTTGGAAGATTCCGGACGCCGTCGCTGCCAAATCATAATAACTTTCCAGTGGTTGATGTTTTCTTCAACGCGAAGATCAAACGCGGCCGCATTTTTTTTAAGTATAACAATATTCTTCAACTGATTACCGGTACAGGTTATTTTGCGACGCCCCTGTATCCCGGCCAACGGAACACCCTGGACTTTGGGTTCGATTGGTCTTTCTACGATTGATATGGAAGCTCGCGATAAGTTTACACTGGGCCTTGAATTACCTACTGATCCAAGATGGGTCGATATAGCGGGGAAGAACATCCGGGATATTCTCATCGATCATGCTTACTGCGAACAGAAAGCAGCCTCTTCATGTATCTCGTTGATTGTTACCTATCCTGAAAAGTCGAGGATGGTTGAAGTGCTCACGCCCGTGGTCGCGGAGGAATGGAATCATTTTGAGCGTGTTCTTAATGAGATGAAGAAGAGAGGATTCTCACTTGGCGCACCCAGGAAGGACGAATACGTTGAGAAACTTTCGAAAGTAATCAGAAAAGGTAATTCGCGAGAGCATCAGCTGGTGGAGCGCTTGCTGATGAACGCATTGATCGAAGCGAGAAGTTGTGAAAGATTCAAGATCCTTTGGAAAAGTCTTGATGACGAAGATTTGTCGAACTTCTATTATGAGCTTATGATTTCGGAAGCCGGGCATTATCGGAACTTTCTGGATCTGGCGAAAGAGTACATGCCGGACGAAGTCGTGATGAATCGGTGGAGGGAACTCCTGGAAGAGGAGGCGGCCATCGTGAAGACGCTTGAAGTCCGCGGTGATCGAATGCATTGATTAGAGAATTCTAATCTGACCTTGTATTCCTGTTGAACCTTGTCTGAGATGGTTTTAACAGATTCTGCCATCGGCCGTTAACAAAAAAGGATATCTCAAAGTCACAGACCTTTGCTATTTTGTCCCCGAATCTGAATTGAGCTTATGATTGAGGTTACGGGACTTTCATTTTCGTACAACGCCACGCCGGGAATCAGTTTTCCAAATTTCACGGTGAACCGCGGAAAGAATATCCTTTTGCTTGGAGAATCCGGCAGCGGGAAGACCACATTGCTGCATCTGCTGGGAGGCCTTCTTCGTGGTTACGCCGGAAGTGTGAAAGTAGATGGAACGGAGCTCTCGTCACTTTCAGAAACCGCGCTCGACCGATTTCGGGGACAGCGAATCGGATTCGTTTTCCAGAAAAACCATCTCATTAATTCACTCACTGTTCAGCAGAATCTTCGTCTGGCACCTTACCTCGCAGGCATGGCTATTTCCGATTCGAGGATTACTGAAGTGTTAGAGGAGTTGGGAATCACGAATAAGAAGGCGAGCAGAATTCAGGAACTCAGTCATGGTCAGGCGCAGCGTGTTTCCATTGCACGCGCGGTATTGAACAAACCTTCGATCATCATTGCGGATGAACCAACATCGGCACTTGATGATACAAGTTGTTCGCGCGTCATTGAGCTTCTCGCTCGCGTGGCGGCAGAGAACAACAGTTCTCTGATCATTGCCACACATGATCAACGATTGAGAGACCGGTTCTCTGACCGCGTCGAATTACAATCACATCAAACTGCGGGGGAATCAAGATGAATATATTCACCCTTGTATGGAGTTATCTCCGGTCGCGGCCTCTTAATACGTTCATCAATATACTTTTGCTTTCTCTTGGAATAGCAGTGATCACGCTTCTTCTGCTCTTCAACAAGCAGATGGAAGAGAGGATCAGTTCAAATTCGAAGGGGATCGACCTCGTCGTTGGGGCAAAGGGAAGTCCGCTTCAGATCATTCTCTGTAATGTCTTTCACATTGATTTTCCGACCGGTAACATATCGCTCCCTGAAGCAGAACGTATTGCTACTCATCGCCTCGTGAAAAAAGCAATACCCATTGCGTTGGGCGACAGTTATGGATCATATCGTATCGTAGGGACTAATCATGACTATGCTGCTATTTACGGAGCGGAGGTTGCAGAGGGAAAATGGTTTGAATCTTCGCTGGAGGTGACTATCGGAAGTAACGTGGCTGCGATGGCGAATCTGAAAAATGGTGATCGTTTCAGCAGTGCGCACGGACTCTCCGACATGGGACATTCTCATGATGAACACAAGTATGTCGTGGTTGGGATATTAGAACCATCCAACTCTGTCCTGGACAACCTTATCCTCACGAAAGTTGAAAGCGTATGGATGGTGCATGAGGAGCATGGAGCAGAGGAAAGTGCAGATCATGAACATGATCACGATCACGAGTTCGAAGGCGAACATGCTTCACCGGTTGTTCCTTCTGTGCATCGCGGTGATTCCACGAAGCAGGTTACCTCCCTGATACTACAATATCGCAACCCTATGGCTGCTGTACAGCTTCCGCGCATCATCAACGATCAGACTACCCTTCAGGCTGCGTCACCGGCCTTTGAGACTGCCAGGTTGTATTCCATCCTTGGAGTGGGTGTCGATATTCTAATGGCCTTTGCCTATGTGCTGATATTGATTTCTGCCCTAAGTATCTTCATCGCTCTTTACAATTCCCTGAAGGAACGAAAGTATGACCTCGCCGTTTTGCGCTCAATGGGCGCCGGAAGGACGAAGCTCCTTGTGTCCGTACTTCTTGAGGGAATCTTGTTGACGCTGGTCGGATCAGTGCTTGGGGTGGCCCTGGCGCATGTCGTGGTTTGGATTCTCTCGGTTTCCCTCCCGGCAATTGGCCGCTCCGGGCTTTCAGCGTGGGTATTTTATTCAGAAGAATGGATAATTTTGCTGGCAAGTTTGTTGTTGGGAGGGTTGTGTGCCTTCATTCCGGCGATACAGGCTTATCGTACTGATATTTCGAAGGTTCTTTCAGGAAATGCTTAACTAATTATGATGAAACGATTTTTTCTTGTGTCTGCTCTCGTTGTTGTCTCGATGGCAGGATTCAGCCAGTCAAAAACCGAAATCTGGTCGCTGTTGGCAAAGACTAAATTTGAGCCGAAGTATTTTGAGAATCTCAAAGAGTATATCTTCTATCCGAATTTTCCACCTGATGTCAAGGCACTCGATGGAAAGGAAGTCTCCATTGAAGGTTTTTATGTGCCATTTGGATCAGAGGAAGAAAATTTCATCATCCTTTCAAAAGTACCTCAAAGCCAGTGTTTCTTCTGTGGTGGCGCCGGACCTGAGTCGGTGGTAGAAGTGAAGTTTGCCAAAGCTGTTCCAAAATTCAAAGTTGATGATCTTATTACGGTGAAAGGGAAATTGAAACTCAACGCTGATGATATGGAGCACATGAATTTTATTCTTACCGACGCGAGCGTAGTGTCCAAATAATTTCGAAAATCTGACTTCCGATTCTATCAATAATTTGATCTGTGTTGAAATGAAAAAAGCCGACTCATTGTTTTGAGCCGGCCTTTTTCGTCTATAGTTGTTTAACAAATTCTCAGGCTAGTGTTGCCGTCATGCCGATCTTGGCAGTCAGAGACTTCGAAATCGGGCAATTCTCCTTAGCATCCTTCGCGCATTCTTCAAACTTTTCCTTTGAGATTCCAGGAACTTTGGCGCTGACCGTCAGATCAGAATTGGCAATTGTTCCGTTATCAAAGGTGACAACGCATTCGGCGTTGATCTCATCTGCAGTGAATCCGGCTTCCTGAAGAACGAAGCTCAGCTTCATCGCAAAACACCCTGCGTGGGCGGCCGCAACCAGCTCTTCCGGATTCGTACCAACTCCTTCCTCAAAACGTGACTTATAAGAATATTGTGTCTTGTTCAAGGTGGTGGATTGCGTTGTTACATTTCCTTTTCCGTCTTTACCGGAACCGTTCCAGATTGCTGTCGCTTTTCTTTTCATAAGAGAGTTTTTTTTAATAGAACTGCTAAGTAAGGGGCTAAATCGAATTTTGGAAGCGGTCGGGCCTTTTTTCCATGGCCGGATCACATCTTTTAAAATTTCCTGCATCAACGTTGCAAAACGCCAACGGTTTGTTATGTTTGCAACGTGGTTGCATTTAAGGCATTCTTTTCACGCTTCTCCTTAGACGTCCTGGGCTTTTCTGCCTCAGCGTTGTGCGCCATTCATTGCATCGCAATGCCTGTCATTTTAGTGTTATCGGCCTGGCAGTCGTCACAAGCTCACTCACACCACCTTGAGGGCTTTATTCTCGTTGTAAGTGCCGCCATCGGGTCGGCGTCGATCATCCCCGCATATTTGCGGCATCATCGGAAAGCACGTCCTGTTATTTTGTTCCTCGCAGGTCTTGTACTCATCTTCATAGGTCGCTTCCATATATCCATCGTAATGGAAACGATCGTCACTGTTGGCGGAGCCCTGCTTGTCGCTTCTTCTCATTACCTCAACTGGCGATTCTGTAAAGATTATCACGCGTTGTCTTCTGGCAAGTAGATTATGCTTCCTCTGTTGACTGCAACAAAGGCGGTTAATTGAGTCTACTTCATTATTTTCGCGACTCATTATTTTTTATCGTTATGATCACCATCGGGGGCCGCAGACTTTCCGCAGAAGATTTCAGCAGCGTTGTGTTTGATGGTGCCCCAGTGGCGCTTGAAGGAGCTTCGCTTGAAAGAGTAAAAATGAATTTTTCATTCCTTCAGGATTATGCACGCAATAAGATCATTTATGGCATTAATACAGGGCTCGGTCCGATGGCGCAATACAAGATCAGTGATGAAGATCAGCGTGAGCTGCAGTATAATCTGATCCGTAGTCATAGTTCAGGAGCGGGCCAGCCTTTCGACGAGCTTGCTTCCCGGGCTACTATGCTGGCAAGGTTGAACAGCCTCATGCAAGGCTATTCAGGGATCCATCACAGTACAGTAGAGCTTCTTCGCGATTTGTTGAACCAACAAATCTCACTATGCATATTCGAGAAAGGCGGCGTTGGCGCGAGCGGTGATCTCGTTCAACTCGCGCATCTTGCGCTTAACCTGATAGGAGAAGGGGAAGTGTTTGTTGAGGGAAAATTGACTCCAGCGCAGGCAGCTTTCGATGCAAAAAAAATTACGCCGCTTCAGATCCATTTGCGTGAAGCTTTGGCAATCATGAATGGTACGTCGGCGATGTCCGGGGTCGGGATCGTCAACATCTTACAATCACAGAAGTTGCTTGCTTGTTCAATCTTTTTCTCCGCAGTGACGAACGAGCTCATGAAGTCTTTCGATGATCATTTTTCTTTGGAGCTCAACCGCGTTAAACATCATCACGGCCAATCGAAAGTTGCTGAAATCATACGTGCGTTATTGAGTGATAGTAAATTGATAAGAAAGAGACCCGAGCATCTTTACCATCGGAAAATTGAAGAAGCCGTCTTTACAGATAAAGTGCAGGAGTATTATTCTCTTAGATGTGTGCCTCAGATCCTCGGACCAGTATACGATACGTTGTACGAAGTCCGGAACGTCGTTGAAAACGAAATTAATTCAGTCAACGACAATCCCGTGATCGATCACGAAAAAGAAATGGTATATCACGGCGGCAACTTCCATGGCGATTACGTTGCTCTTGCAATGGACAAGCTGAAGGTTGTTATTTCGAAACTGTCAATGTTGTCCGAGCGCCAGTTGAATTATCTCTTGAATGACAAGCTTAACCAAAAGCTTCCGCCATTCATTAACATAGGCAAGCTTGGATTAAATTTTGGGTTACAGGGGATGCAATTTATGGCCACCTCAACCACGGCCGAGAATCAGACGCTTTCTTATCCGATGTACCTGCACAGCATTTCCAACAACAACGATAACCAGGATATCGTGAGCATGGGCTGTAACGCGGCGTTGATCACGCGGAAGGTGATTGACAATGCTTTTGATGTGCTCTCGGTTCAGGCAATGGCTCTTGTTCAGGCGATTGATTTCCTTCAGTGTCAGCAACGGCTTTCGACATCCACAACCAAGTTCTATACCGAGATGCGAGAGATCACTCCCGCAGTGCAGGAGGATCGGCCACAATACAAAACACTGTCTGAAGTAAAGGCTTATCTTCACAGGCTGGGATCTACTATTCACTTATACGACTAATCTGACACGAATGAAATACGCCATCGTCACTGGAGGCTCGCGAGGTATAGGACGCGCAATTGCATTGAAGCTTGCGGGCGAAGGATACAATATCCTGATCACTTACCGTTCAAACGAAGAGGAAGCTGAGAAAACGATGCGGCTCATCGAAGAGAAGGGAGTGCAGGCGGAGGCATTGCGTTTTGATGTGTCTTCAAAAGAGGAAGTTGAGAGAGTATTTGGGGGATGGTTAGAGGCGAACAAGGAAAAAGTAATTGAAGTGCTCGTCAATAACGCTGGTATTCGTCAGGATGCACTCATGATGTGGATGACTGATGAACAATGGAAAGCAGTCACCGGCTCCAGTCTGGACGGATTCTTTTACATTACGCGTTTGGTGGTGAGTGGAATGCTCGCGAAGCGCTATGGGAGGATTGTCAATGTGGTCTCCCTGTCCGGGATCAAGGGAATGCCAGGTCAAACCAACTATTCGGCGGCGAAAGCCGGAGTGATTGGCGCCACGAAAGCGCTTGCTCAGGAAGTTGCACGAAGAAATGTAACGGTCAATGCTGTAGCACCCGGATTCATTCGCACCGATATGACTCAGGATTTGAATGAGAATGAGCTGAAGTCTCTCATACCGATGCAACGCTTCGGAGAACCCGACGAGGTCGCCCATGCCGTGGTATTCCTTGCTTCACCAGAAGCTTCTTACATTACCGGAACGGTGGTTTCCATCAACGGCGGTTTGTATTCTTAACTTCTGACTACTCCCAATTTGTTCGTTGCGGCGCTGCGTTAAAAGGGGAGAAGCGTTGAAACTTACACCGAAAAACGCAACCCGACGCCCGCTGTTTTTCGTTAATCCCGATTTAAAATATATTTTTGCCCTCTGGGGTATTCCAAACTGGCGACCACACTTCATGAATCGAGTTGTAATTACGGGTTTAGGGATTTATTCGTGCATTGGGCAAAATCTTTCTGAGGTTCAGCAGTCCCTCTACGCTGGAAAATCGGGGATCATTCTCGACCCGAAACGAAAGGAAATGGGGTATCGCTCAGGGCTTACCGGCTACGTCGAAAAGCCGGTCCTGAAAGGTGTCCTTGACCGCCGTGCGCGGATTATGCTGCCAGAGCAGGGGGAATATGCCTATCTGGCGACTTCTGAAGCCTTGAAGAACGCAGGCCTTGATCAGGATTATATCGATCAAAACGAAATCGGAATCATCTACGGGAACGACAGTTCGGCCCAGCCGGTCATCGAAGCTATAGACATTATCCGGGAGAAAAAGGATACGATGATGGTGGGTTCCGGATCGGTTTTCCAGGTTCTGAATTCCACAGTGAACATGAACCTTGCGACTATTTTTCGTCTTAAGGGGATCAACTTCACAGTGAGTGCAGCCTGTGCCAGCGGGTCACACGCAATCGGATTGGCGACGATGTTTATCAGGGAAGGCATGCAGGATTGCATCATCTGCGGTGGCGCCCAGGAAACAAACATTTTTTCGATGGGCAATTTCGATGCGCTTGGTGCATTCTCGGTGCGCGAGTTCGAACCTCAGGCCGCATCACGCCCCTTCGATAAGAATCGCGACGGGCTTGTGCCGAGTGGTGGAGCAGCAACGGTAATCGTTGAAAGTCTGGAATCCGCCCGCCGCCGCGGCGCAACTATACTTGGAGAAATCATCGGATACGGTTTCTCTTCTAACGGTGAACATATCTCAAACCCTAGTGTTCAGGGGCCGGCGCGAAGCTTGCGTATGGCAATGAAAAATTCCGGGCTCCATGCTTCGCAGATTGATTACATCAACGCGCATGCAACGTCGACTCCGGCCGGTGATGCCAGTGAAGCAAAAGCTATCTTCGAAGTTTTCGGATCTGAGAAGACGCCTGTAAGTTCCACCAAATCAATGACCGGCCATGAGTGCTGGATGGCCGGCGCGAGCGAGATAGTGTACTCAATGCTAATGATGCGGAATTCATTCATCGCACCGAACATCAACTTCGAAACACCCGACGATGATTCAAGTCGCCTAAATATTGTCGCTCAAACGATGAATAAAAATATTGACGTATTTTTGTCAAACTCTTTCGGATTTGGCGGGACAAATTCGACTTTGATTGTAAAACAGTGGGATAATAAGTGATGAGTAAAGAAGCAATTATAGAGAAGATCAATGGATTTCTTGTAGATGAGTTCGAAGTGGAGCCAGGCAAGATTACAGCTGAAGCAAACCTACGCGAAACACTCGAACTCGATAGCCTCGATTACATTGATCTGGTTGTTGTGATCGAAAGCAATTTTGGCTTTAAAGTGAAGCCGGAAGATTTTGCTACCATTACCACTTTTCAGAATTTCTACGACTACGTGGTATCTCGTGTGGAGGCGAAGGTCGCCGCATCTCACTGACCCTGATAACATCTTAAAACATAGCAATGCCCAAGTGGCAGGGAAAGTCCAAAGGAAATAAGTTAGGCTACAGCATCTTCGTATTCCTTGTGCGTAATTTTGGGGTCTGGCCCGCATATGCGCTGCTCCGGTTTGTCTCGTTTTATTATTTCCTTTTCTCCCTTCAAAGTTCGAAACATATCTATTCCTATTTCCGCTACCGGCATGGGTATACGCCGCTTCGTTCCCTCGCAGGTTTATATTCTAACTACTTCGTCTTTGGCCAGACTATTCTCGACAAGATCGTTGTCATGGCAGGGATCGGAAATAAGTTTACATACGATTTTGACGGAGAGGAAAACCTTCGTGAAATGGTACGGC
>JAEYXN010000066.1 GCA_023431285.1 Bacteroidota bacterium | reverse complement strand
GCGTAGCTTCAGGTGCTCCTATACGAAACTCGTTGTGCAAACGGAGTTGCATACAGTGATGCGGGTCTGTCCCCATGACAGAGTTAGCTCTTCTCATGCTAAGTTTCCTGTGCTGAGGGAGCAGAATCCTAAGGGGTCGATGATGGCTCTGCGATGGAGATGTTCATAGGGAAGTCCTTTTTTGCAGCATCGATGATTTTGCGATCAGCGGGGTTGCCGGGGTTCAGCTTCCTGTATTGTTTAACGGAGATTCCTGCGTTTGAGGCATATATCTCATAGTACGCGCCGTGAATTTCGTCCAAAGCATGAATGAACATTTGGTGCGTCGTGCCCCGGTCTGTCTTCAAAGACACCACAGCAAGTTCGGGGCTCTCCGACAGGTCAGGATGCTGACCATAATTGAGGAGAAAAGAGTGGATACGATCTTTCAAACCAGCGATAGATGAGATCTCACCTTCGATCATCACCGATTGATGTGAGTTGATGTGGACGTTGAAAACGTTGCGTTCCTTTCTTGCAATCTGAGGAACTTCCTCTCTCCATTCGGGTAGTTGGAGCGTTAATCCTTTCTCATCTTCAATCACTGTGGTCATCAGGAAAAAGGAGAGAAGGAGGAAAGCGATGTCAGCGACCGAACCGGTGTTCAGCTCCACTGAGCGGCGGACAAGTGCAGGCATAGGTTTCAGTTTCTATTCTAATTCTGTCACAATCAAAAAGTCACGACCCCGGTAGTCAAAAAATGTCTGCGAATAGGCGATATTGAGTTAACTTTAAACTTAATGAGTTTTCTATTTCCGTCTTTTCTCTGGGCCCTGGGAGTGCTGGCGATACCGGTGATCATTCACCTTTTCAATTTCCGCAGAACAACGCGAGTACTCTTTTCGAACAACCGCTTCCTTCGCCAGGTAAAGGAATCCACCTCTGCCAAAAGAAAACTCAAACACTACCTGATACTGGCGTCGCGACTCCTGTTTCTCCTGTTTCTCGTCCTCGCGTTTGCACAGCCTTTTCTTCCAGCGAAAGACGAGAAAGTCAATCATCGGAACGTCGTGTTTTATCTCGACAACTCCCAGAGCATGTCTGCACCGATCGGTGATCAGCGCAGGGCATTGGATGCGGGGATTTCAACGATCTCCGGGATAGTAGATGCATTACCTCCTGATGCGAGGTATAAAATGATCACCAATGATTTTGCGCCATTCTCGAATTCATTCAAATCAAAAAAAGAAATTCTGGACCTTCTGGCACAGGTACGCTTTTCTCCTGTGAGCCGAACCGTAGACGAGGTGGCAAACTTCATTGATCGTGATGGGACCACCCGTGAGCAGGAGATTTTCTGGGTATCCGATTTTCAAAAAAGCACTCTTGGAAAACCGTCTCCGAAGATCGACACAGTGCGGCGGTGGCATCTTGTTCCCGTTGATCACAGCCAGTTCTCGAATGTTTTTATCGATACAGCTTACCTGGACAATCCTTTCGCGTCCATTGGCGAACGCAACGTGCTACGGGTTAAGATAAGAAACGACGGAGTCGAAGACGTCACACAGCTTTCCGTTAAACTTACGATCAATGCTGTGCAGATGGGATCTGCAAGGGTCGACGTGCCTAAAGGCGGAGTAAATGAAGCAACGTTTGATTTGACAACCAGACTAACGGGACTGAACAGGGCTGTCTTATCCTTCAACGACTTCCCGATCTCTTTTGATAATGAATTTTTCTTCACGCTTAACTTTAAAGACAAGATTCGTGTCGTTGAAGTAAAGGCCAACACTAACGGTACCCCTATTGAAAAGGTATTTGGCAATCGCCAGGTCTTTTCCTATCGCGGGTTTGCCGTAGCGAATTTCAACTACGGTATTCTCAACGAAGCCGATCTGGTCATCCTGAACGGCTTGAATACAGTAGACCCATCGTTGACGCTGGCCATGAGTGAATTTCTTCGGAAGGGCGGTACGTTGTTCGTTGTCCCGGGTCGTGATCCCGATGTTGAGTCTCTAAGGTCGTTGGTACAAATTCCCGGTCTCGCCAAAGCGAGCTCAAACGTGATGCAGGAGGTAGACAAGCCTGATTTTTCAAATCCTTTCTTTCAGAATGTATTTGAGGAACGCACCCCGGGGATCGTCATGCCTAAGGCGAATCCGGTGCTAGAGTGGCCTAACGACCGCTCTGCCATTCTGATGTTCAGGAATGAAAGACCTTTCCTTTCGCGGCAGGAGCAGGTCGGAAAATTATACCTGTTGAGTACACCACTTGAAGGCTCGTTCACAGACTTCTATAACCATGGATTATTTGTTCCGGTGATGTATCGGATCGCAGCCAGTAGTCGGAAAAAGGAGCAACAGCTATATTATTCGTTGCCTGAAACGATGCTGGTCCTCCGGATGGATTCTGCGACGACGGAGAACATCAGGCTCGTCAGCAGAGAAGAGATCATTCCTTCTCAGCGACGTACCGGAAATGATGTGCTTCTGGATCTTCCGAAGTTTGCGCTGAACACCGGTTTCTATAGCGTTGTTTCTCAGGGAGACACTGTTGATTTGCTGGCTTTTAACCCGGGAAAAGCTGAATCGTTGATGGCCCAATACAACGCAGACGAGGTTCGTTCGTTATTCGGAGGAGGCCGCAACGTAACTATTTTTGATGCGGGTAACTCAGATACTTTCAGCAACGAAATAAAGGAGCGATATTTGGGCACTCCACTGTGGAAGTATGCCGTACTTTTGGCATTGCTGTTCCTGGCGACTGAAGTGATGCTGATCCGCTTTATGAAATGACCCGGAACGCTGGAGACTAGGTCATCAAGGTTAAAGAACAGATAAGTGAAAATTCTCATCCAAGGCGCAACCATTCTCGATACCGGATCTTCTTTTCATCAAAAAACAAAGAACGTACTTATTAACAACGGTGTAGTTGCCGAAATCGGAGACAAGAACTACACTGCCGACAGGACACTTAAGGCGGAAGGGCAGTTTCTCACCGTGGGGTGGTTCGATCTGGGAACGATGACAGGTGATCCAGGCCTCGAACATAAGGAGGATCATCGTTCTGCAAGGAGCGCTGCAGCTGCTGGGGGATTCACCGAGCTCGCTGTATTACCCAACACAGTTCCGTCTATTCAGACGAAGAACGAGATAAGCTACATTCGAAGAGATAATCTGACGGAGCTTGTTCAGCTTCACGCACTGGCTTCGGTTACAAAACATAACAAAGGAGAGGAGCTTACGGAAATGATCGACCTGCATGAGGCGGGAGCGGTTGGTTTCACGGATGGACTTAAACCTATCTGGCACACGGATATCTTCCTGAAGTCACTTCAATACCTGCAGAAATTCAACGGTATACTCATCGATCATCCGGATGATATCTGGCTGAATATGTTCGGACAAATGCATGAAGGTGTCAATAGCACGATGCTTGGATTGAAAGGTCTTCCCCGTATTGCAGAGGATATTGTGGTGAGTAAAAATCTTGACTTGCTCGGATATGCAGGTGGCAGACTTCACTTCGCACGGATATCCTCCGGCAAAGCGGTTGATCTGATCCGCGCAGCGAAAAAGAAACTAAATGTAACTTGTGACATCACCGCATACCAGGTTCTGTTTGATGACAGCTATCTGAATAGCTTTGATACGAATTATAAAGTAAGTCCTCCGTTAAGAGAGAAGGTGGATAACGATGCGTTGCTAAAAGCGCTGAAAGACGGGACGATCGATATTTTGTGTTCCGGCCATTTGCCTCAGGATGAAGAAAGCAAGAACATCGAATTTGATCTTGCAGATTTCGGGATTATCAATCTGCAAACTTTCGCTGCTAATCTGACTGCGTTATCGAAGAACGTAGACTGGGATATTCTTATTGATAAAGTAACGAAGGGACCGCGCGCGTTACTTGGTCTTGAGATTCCGGTAATTGAAACAGGGATGAATGCCAACCTCACGCTGGTAAATCCCGCCATGAGTTGGAAGCTGGATGAAAAGACAAATCTCTCCCGGTCGAAGAACAGTCCGTGGTTTGGTGCCGGGCTGAAAGGAAAAGCAACCGCTGTTTTCAACAACGGAAAATTCTGGGCCGATAATTCATGAAGAAGCTTGTCGGACTATCGCTGAGATATGGACTGGTAGCGGGAGTTCTCTCCGCTATTCTGCTGATCACGCTTTATTACGTGGGGAAGAATCCGTTTCTTATATCCCCGTTTCTAGACTTCCGCATTTTTGTTTTCGGAATCTTTATTTTCTTTGCGTTAAAGGAATTTCGAGACTTCCATCAGGGAGGTTTGCTTTATTTCTGGCAGGCGCTTTTTGGGAGTTTTGTAGTGGTGGTGCTTTCGTCGTTGATCGGTGCCACCGGTCTTTATATTTTTGGATCGATAGAGACTGAATTTGTTTCGTCTTATATCGTTGGAATGACAGAATATCTGAAGACCTTTCCGGCTGAAGATATTGAGAGGATAGGAAAAGATGTGTATGAGCGTAATTTATCACAGCTTCAGTCTACTAATATGGCGACCTTGGTTCAGACGCATTTTGCGCAGGGACTGATCATAGGTTTTTTTGTAAGCTTGATACTTTCGGTTATATTAAGAAAAACCAACCTAACACCTTAGACTATGGAACAACAAGACGTGACAACTCCAGTTACCACAAAATCTGCAGGCATTCGCTTTGGGCTCATCGGAGCCGTTGTTGGAATTGCCTACTTTATCATCTTGCAGGTGGCAGGCCTTGATATGCAGGGACCGGCTGGCTGGGTTGGATATTTGTTTACAGCGGCACTAATATTCTTTGCTCACAAATATTATAAGGAAAACGGAGACGGATTTCTGAATTACTCCCAAGGAATCGGTATAGCCTTCTGGCTGGGTCTGATTTCTGGCGTGATCTCCAGCATCTTCACTTACATCTACGTCAAGTTCATCGATGCTGGGTTTATCGATAAGATAAAAGACCAGCAGTATGAACAAATGCAGTCGCAAGGAATGAGCGACGAGCAAATCGAACAAGCAATGAAGATTGCGGGGGCGTTCACCTCACCCGAAGTGATGCTCATCATGGGATTGCTTGGATCGATTCTGGTCACTGTTGTGATCGCATTGATCATAACGTTGATTACTCAAAACAAAAGACCAGACACCGGTGGGGCTCTGGACGCCTGATGGCCTATGAATTGCATGAAGACTCATTATCTTTGTGCAGGGAGTACCGAATCGAGTGAACAAGCCAGTTACAGTAGCACCAGACATTACCATAGTCGTCCCCGCAAAGGACGAAGAGGAATCTATTCCTGAACTCTGCCAATGGATTAACCGCGTTGCCAACGAAGCAGGGCTATCGTTCGAAGTGATCATCATTGACGATGGCAGCGTGGACTCCACCTGGCAACAGATTCAGCGAATGAACCAACTGGACGACCGGTTTAAGGGGATCAAATTCAATCGCAACTATGGAAAGTCGGCTGCCCTTCAAACAGGATTTCGAGCAAGCTCCGGGCGTGTAGTCGTCACGATGGACGCCGACCTCCAGGACAGTCCTGATGAGATCCCCGCACTTTATAGAATGATCACGGAACAGGGTTATCACATCGTTTCCGGCTGGAAGAAAAAGCGCCATGATCCGATTTCAAAAACGCTCCCGTCCAAGTTCTTCAACTTCATCACACGCAAGATTTCAGGTATCAGGCTTAATGATTTCAACTGCGGATTAAAAGCATATCAGGACATTGTTGTGAAGAACATCAATGTTTATGGAGAGATGCACCGATACATCCCTGTCATTGCAAAATGGGCGGGCTTCACCCGTATCGGTGAAAAAGTGGTAGAACACCATCATCGCAAGTACGGACGCACAAAGTTCGGATGGTCGCGAATGACAGGTCTGCTCGATGTGCTTTCAATAACCTTCGTTGGAAAATTCAGCCGCAAGCCAATGCATTTCTTTGGTTCACTGGGTATTGTCTGCTTCATGATCGGGTTTTTATTCACGCTGAAGCTTTTTTATAACAAGATCAATTCGCTTTACTTCAGCCATATGCCGATGAAACGCGATATTACAGAGCAGCCTTTGTTTTATCTTGCTCTTGTTGCAGTAATCATTGGTGCGCAGCTTTTTCTAACCGGGTTTCTGGCTGAATTATTTGCCATCCAGACGGTAGCAAAGCGCGATTATCTTGTGGTGGACAAGGTCGGTATGGAGGATTCGAAAAAGCTCAGAGGCATCGACGTATGACGCCGCTCCCTCTCCAGATATGAAGTCGAACGCGCCACGCTACTCCATTATCATTCCGGTCTATAACCGCCCTCAGGAGGTGCAGGAACTTCTCGAGAGTCTGACCATTCAAACGATCAAAGATTTTGAAATTCTGATAATTGAAGATGGGTCGACAAACCGCAGTGACGAGGTGGTGCAAAGTTTTTCAGGGCGTCTGACGATTCAGTATTTCTACAAGCCGAATACGGGCCCCGGACCCAGCAGAAATTTTGGTTTTCAGCATGCGCGTGGAGATTACTTTATTGTCTTTGATTCGGACTGTATCATTCCTCCCAAATATTTTGAAGCAGTAGACCTCGCGTTGGACGAACACAAATGGGACGCATGGGGTGGTCCGGATCGCGCGCATGAAAACTTCACCGTCATGCAGCAGGCGATGGGGTACACCATGTCATCGATACTTACAACGGGGGGAATACGCGGAGGAAAAAAAAGACTCGGGTGGTTTCAGCCACGAAGTTTCAATATGGGGTTGTCCCGAAGAGTATTCGAAGCCACTGGTGGATTCAGGTTTGATCGGTTTGCTGAAGACATTGAATTCAGTATACGGATGCGTGAAAGCTCCTTCAAAGTTGGTCTCATTCCTGATGCATATGTCTATCATAAACGCCGAACGAACTTCGCGCAGTTCTATGAACAGGTGAAAAACTTTGGAAAGGGTCGGGCACTGATTGGAGAAGTATTTCCAAATGAGATCAAGATCACGCACTGGTTTCCTTCAGTTTTTGTCGCTGGCGTTCTCGCGATTCTGTTAAGTGCAATCGCTTTTCCATTTCTGTTTTTTCTTGGTGCTGCGGGTCTGCTGATCTATTTCGTTGCAGTCTTTATAGATGCACTACGAGTAACACATCGTGCAGATGTAGCATTGCTTTCTATTCCCTCCGCGTTTCTGCAGCTCTGGGGTTATGGTACCGGCTTCTTTCGGGAATGGCTGAAACTTCGCCTTTCCAGATGAAATTCAGCCAGTTATTTGAATTATCGTTTTCTTTTTATAATATCGATTGCCGATCCTAGCCCTACATCCATGAAATGTCTTTTTACCAGCGTAACGCTTGCTTTAGTTGTTTTCTGCCACAGTCTACAGGCGCAATCAGAAAAAGTTCTTGAACCAGGTTATTATGTAGTCGTTGCAGCGTATTCCGTTTCGAAGGAAGACCTGGCGCAAAAGTATGTTGACGTGCTTAGTCGTCAAGGTTACAACGCGGCTTATGGGTATAATCCTTTCTCCAAATTACTCCTTGTTCATATCCACTACTCCGACAACCTGAGGGAGGGGTTACAGGAAATGTACCGCACAAGAAACGCTGGAAAATTCACGGATGCATGGGTCCGCGTGATGCCAGGTGTGGTTACTCTGAAAGGGGAGGCTCAGACTACTCCGAAACCCACAGACGGAGACAAAGTAACTAATGAAGATTCCGTTGATTCACGAATCTCACAAACTCCTGCATCCAAAGATACCCTCAATGCAAATGAGGGAGTTGAACAGCCAGACTCCCTTCAAACAGAGGTGACTGACAATGAACCGATAAAGCAATATCCGCATATGACGCTTGGGAATACGGAAGTGTTTCTCAGTCTTTATCATGCACAGAATAATCAAATCGTCGACGGGGATGTACAGGTGATTGACACAGACCGATCCAAGTTTCTTACAAAAGTTAAAGGGAACGAATATCTGCTTCTTCCAGATCCGAAGAGTCAGTCGGGTAAGCTTACGCTGATATGCGAAGCTTTTGGATTCAGAAGAATGCAGGAGGAGATAACTTACCCTGTACCTCTCGCGGATACGATGAAGCCTCATATTGATCTGATGGGAACAACGATCGTTGTTAACTTTGATCTTGTCCGGTATTACAAGGGCGATAAAGCTGTTATGTACAATGTGTACTTCTACAACGATGCAGCGATCATGTTGCCGGAGTCACAGTACGAATTAAATTCCCTTGTGCAAATGATGAAGGAAATTCCGGGGTACCGCATCATGTTGCATGGGCATACCAATGGTAATTACCAAGGCACTATTATTTCCATGAATGATGAAGAGAATTTCTTTTCATTGGACAGGTCGGTCAGGACTGTCGGAACTGCGAAGGATTTGTCGCGAAACCGTGCCGAGGCGATCAAAAAATATCTTGTGAAGAATGGCATCTCAGGAGATCGTGTAGAGATCAAAGCCTGGGGTGGAAAGCGCCCGCTATACGACAAGCATGGAGTGAATGCAAAAAAGAATGTGCGTGTAGAGGTTGAGATCCTGAACCGTTAGAGAGAGTTTTACTTCCTTCCGGGTGTTTGCGCAGTCTCGACTTTTTGCGAATTTCGCTGCACTTTACGTTTTCCTATGAAAAGAGTACTGAGAAGCTTCGTTCTCATCATCAACTATAAGACAATAATTATCACCACGCTGGCAGTGGTGTCGAGTGAGTTGTGCTTCAAGTTCGGTTTAATTGCCAAATTTCCTGATATGCTTGTTGGGGTGGCCATTGTGTTTCCAGTAGTCTTTTCCATTGGGTCGGCATATAACCGAAGAGAAACGGCGCTGCAGCGGTTCTCGGACTTCAAGGGGCACGCCATAACTTTGTATTACGCGACCCGTGACTGGATCGGTCCGGAGAAACAGAACCATTTGCCTCAGAAAATAAAGGTAATGGTAGGAGATATGATCTTTCTGATCAGGGAAATGTTCATATCTAGTCATCGCCAGGACTGGGAGAAAAACGAGACGTTGATCTATCAGCACTTTTCAGATCTTTCTCGCCTTACAATCGAAATGCGGCAACTTGGTGTTCAGAGTACCGAGATATCGCGCATTAATCAATACATCAGTAAAATGGTTATTGCATTTGATAATCTGAAGATCATTCATACATATCGTACTCCTGTAACGCTTCGTGCTTACAGCAAAGTGTTCATCTACATTTTTCCGATTATCTACGGTCCTTACTTTGCGAGCACCTTCAGGGATTTCTCTGCACAGCTGGAATATGTAATGCCGATACTCTACAGCTTTATTCTGGTAAGTCTTGATAATATTCAGGATCATCTTGAGCATCCCTTTGATGAAGTAGGAGAGGATGATATTCGAATCGACGAAAAAGAAATTGTCAAACATATGAATTGACTATGTCGCGTAATGACGAAACGGCAGTACAAAAAGCGAAGGCTCGCTTCCGGATGTTTTTCATCATTGCTGTTGTTCTGCTTTTCGTTATGGCATTTCTTTCTTCGCTCGGCGATGCGTTCATTTATATTCTTGGCGGGCTCAGTTTCTTCTTCTCTGTTCTTGCATGGCAAAGCTGGCAAAAGGCAACGCCAGAGGATTTTTCTCACTATGACAGAGGTGAACGCGGGCAATCTTTCTCCGAGACTTTTCGCGCTACCTTTCGCCAGGAACCAAAAGTAAAAGCCCCTAAAACTTCACCGGTAGTTACGCAGGTTATTCGCCGGATTGTTATCGTGTTGGTTTCAGTCGTTGGAGGTCTTGTGGTTTTGGGTATTGTCATAGTTGCCATTACCGTCAATGATGACGACGAACCGGAGTATGCGGGTCAGGACGCCGCGACGTTGTACAATTCCGGAAACTATCCGGCAGCCTATCAGGCATATCGCCTCATGCTCGCGGGGAATGAAGGTGACGCGGATAGCTATTACTGGATGGCTAATGCAAAAGTTTATCTTGATGAAAGGGATTCTGCCTTATATCTCTATGATCAGGCTTTGCAGAAGCGGCCGGAAATGTTAGAGGCGGCGTACGGAAAGGCGTTGATCTACTACAACGAAAAGAACTATTCCAGGGCGACTGACGAATTGAGATATGTTTTCGACCGGTCTAATGAACATATGGATTCTTATCTTCTTCAAGGCGACATCTACTATGTAAATCAACAGAATGAGACGGCACTTGGATATTATGAAAGAGCGTACGAGCTAGGAGCAAGGTCACAGGAGCTCTCGCACATATTGGCGTATATCTATGACGTTAAAGGAGACAAAGCGCGCGCCATTGAGTTCTACAAAGAAACTCTTCAGTACGATCCTGACATAGAAAGCGTTAATCAACGACTTGGCGAACTGTTGCCAGGCGAAGAAGGAAACGCTTACCGCGACAAGACGCAATGGTAAACGACCGCGCCTGCAACCGTTAAATCTCGTAGACTTCCTGAAAGACTATCGCAGGTAGCAGGTAACAAGTAGCAGGTAACAAGTAGCAGGTAACAAGTAGCAGGTAACAAGTAGCAAGTAACAAGTAGCAAGTAGCAAGTAGCAAGTAGCAGGTAACAGGTTGACCATCCCTAAAAAAGGTTGACCGTTTTTTACTCCTTTGTTACCATCGGGCATACATGAACCTGCGGTTCTGTTTCTGGGTTAAAATCAGGGCGGCTCGACGCCGCTCTGATTTTACAGTTTC
>JAEYXN010000043.1 GCA_023431285.1 Bacteroidota bacterium | reverse complement strand
GGTATGAGCTTCGTCATTCGGTGATGACGGAAAACTATGCGGAGGCGCAATTGTTTATGGAACTGCTAAAGGAATTGGTTAAGCCTGATCAGTTGGACAGGTTTTGGGAGATCGCTTTACGATTTCGCTTACCCCTTTCGGGATTACGAAGGTTGTATCATCGGATCCGTTACTCTTGATCCAGATCACTTACGGTTGTCTTCGTTAGCGATCATGCTTAAATAACTTTCAAAGCGCGAGATGTGGATCTGACCACCATGCACGGCATCACGAACAGCACACTGCGGTTCATTCACGTGAATGCAGTTCGCACCGAATTTGCAGTTGAGTCGTACGTCACGCATTTCGGGGAAGTAATCAGAAATCTCCTGTGGAGTCATGTCTACCAGGCCAAGTTCTTTTACTCCTGGGGTGTCAATTACGAAGGTGTTGGCGCCGAGCTGAAACATCTCTGCGAAGGTGGTAGTATGCGTTCCCTTTTCAGAAAACTCCGAAACAGCAGCAGTTGCCTGTTTGATATCTGGTGAGATCTTATTCAAGAGGGTGGACTTTCCAACGCCTGAGTGCCCTGCGACCAGGGTCGTCTTGCCTTGTAATGCGCGCGCTATCTCATCGACATCGTTTCGCTTTGCAGAGGTAGAGAAGCAGGTAACGCCGATGGATTGGTATAGTCGCGTAAGTTCCAATACGTCTTGCAGTGACTCTTCGTCGAGCAGATCTTTTTTGTTGAAAACAATAATCTGAGGAATTCGAAAAGATTCTGCACTTACCAGGAACCGGTCGATGAATCCGAGGGATGTGCGCGGAAAGGCGAGAGTCACGACAAGCATGACCTGGTCAACATTGGCTGCAAGTACATGGGAATGGCCGGTCTTTTTTACCGACTGTCGGAGGATGTGGTTTTCGCGGGGAAGTATGGTAGTGATGCTTCCCATCCCATGGTCAACTTCAAATTCAACACGGTCTCCAACAGCAATAGGATTCGTTTCTTTAATTCCTTCAAGACGGATCTTTCCCCGCACCCGACATTGGTATTTGATCCCGTCGGTCGCGAGGACATCGTAGAATGATCCCGTCGATTTCATTACTAATCCTTCCATGCGTGCATTGCTCTTAAATTTAGTGCCTGTTACCGGAAAGGATACCGCGACAATAGCGCATGATTTTTTCCGTAGCTCCAAGATTTTCTTCGACGTACTGCCTGGTAACCTCGCATGCCAGCTGAAAGTTTTCCGGGAGATTTAACATCTCGTACTTGTTCTTGAGATCATTGTAATCGCTGATCTCAAAGGCCCCACCACGATTGATGAGGTCCATCGCTTCCTGAAACTTCTGATAGTTGCGATTCCCAAAGAATATCGGAACGCCATAGCACGCAGCTTCTAGTATGTTATGCAGGCCTTTGCCGAAAGCTCCTCCAACGTAAGCAAACTCCCCGTAGCGATATAACCGCGATAACATCCCAATGTTGTCGATGATGAGCACAGAATAGTCCTCAACCTTAACTGATTCAGCCATTGAAAAACGCACCGATTTTACCTGAAGAGATTTTTCAAATTCCCGGATAGCTGCTTCAGTAATTTCGTGAGGCGCTACGATGAACTTAAGTCGTTGCTCATTGATAAACGGTACAAGAACATCGAAATCTTCAGCCCAGCAACTCCCGGCCACCAGGAGCTTTTGATCATTCTTAAAGCGCTTTGCTATGTCGATTTCTTCCGCTCCTTTCACGATCTGCGAAACCCTGTCGAATCGTGTGTCACCCGCCCGGGTAACATTAGAGATCCCTATCGATCGAAGAAGTTTAGCAGACTGATCATTCTGCACGAAGAATGCAGAAAAGCTCTTCAGAATGTTCCGGTAAAAAGTACCGTATGATTGAAAGAAGAGCTGATCATCACGAAATATGGATGAAATAGAAATAACAGGAATGTTTTTTTCAAGAAGAGTCCTGGTGTAGTTATACCAGAATTCATACTTAACAAAGATTGCCAGCGACGGGTCAACAATGGATACAAACTCTCGGGCATTATTTGAAGTATCCCAGGGAAGATAAAAAATAAAGTCTGCGCCAGGATAGTTCTTTCTTTGTTCGTAACCTGAAGGAGAAAAGAAGGTGAGAACTATTTTGATATCGGGGAATTCACGCCGGATGGCCTCCATCACCGGTCTTCCCTGCTCAAATTCTCCCAGCGAGGCACAATGTATCCATACCCTTTGCGACTTATCTTTCTGTAGCGCATTACTCATACGCTGCAAAAGTTTACTTCTCCCTTCAACGAACAACCGCGCTTTTTCATTGAAGGCACCAGCGGCCCTCATTGAAAATGCGGCAATCCGAATCCCTGCATTGTAAAGTAATCTCATGTGGGATGCAAAAATATCAAACATGCAGGCGGATTAATAGTGTAGCTTCATATTTAACCTTACGCGCAAGCCAGCGAAAAATTACAATCCTCGGCTTTTCCTGTACATGAGTATAATTATTAACGCAACCCTGCTGATAGATCGCCGTTTTTTGATATTTTGGATATTAAACTCTAAGGAAACTCCCTAACCTGATGGAACTTCAAAAACTTACGCGGTTATTCGCTGCATTGCTGCTTTCATTTATTTCTCTCCATGCGTCTGCTCAGGACGATCTGAACCAATTGCTTAAAAATGACATTGAGGACAGTAAGATCTTAATTGGTGAGTATATATCTCCCTTTATGAAGTCTGTGAGTCTCGGGTTGAACCAGGGGTGGTACAACACAGCCAAACCACACAAGGTGTTGGGGGTTGATCTCACGGTAACCCTAAGCGCAGTTTCTATTCCTGACGATGAGACATTCATCAATGTATCCGCTCTCGGATTGAAGAGTATTTCTGTTGATGAAGACGAAAATCCATATGGCGATCGCATACCAACGGCTTTCGGGCCAAAGGGTTCATCACGAATGATCTACCGAAATGGCGGAACAGGTTCACCTGAAAAATTCAAAGGCCCCGGAGGTTTGGGGATGGAAGATGAAGTCGGGAAGAACTTCGCACCTGTGCCGGTCGCGCACCTTGCCATTGGCCTTCCCAAAGGGACGGAGGTGAAATTCCGTTTCGTACCCACATTGAATCTAGGAGATGAGGGCGAATTCAATATGTGGGGTATTGGTGTGATGCATGATATTAAGCAACACATCCCAGGAGTGAAGCTTCTACCGTTTGATCTCGCTGCATTCGCGGGGTTCACGAAATTGGATATGGTGTACAGACCAGAGCCCTATGAAGATGTACCAGGGGATAATCAGCGGAGCGAACTCAACATGACGGCGACCACTATTCAGGCGTTGATCTCAAAGAAGTTTTCTGTGTTGACACTCTATGGCGGAATAGGATATAACATTGCCACAAGCAAGCTGGCCCTTAAGGGAACATACGATCTTAACAATGACGGCGATTATGAAGACATTTCTGAGGTAGATCCGTTTGATTACAAGTTCAAAGCTTCGGGACCCCGAGCTACAGCAGGGTTCCGTCTTAAACTGGCGGTGCTTACTCTCCATGCAGACTACACGTTCCAGAAATACAACGCGTTGAGCGTCGGGCTTGGAATCAGTATTCGCTAGAAGTTACTTCCCCCTGAATACGGCATTCCGTTTTTCGATGAATGCCTTCATCCCTTCTTTCTGGTCTTCTGAAGCGAAGGCGAGGTAGAAATTCTTTCTTTCATAGTGTAGGCCTTCGTCGAGGTGTGTCTCGAAACTACGGTTTATTGCCTCCTTTGCAAGTCGGGTCGCAACGGGGGACATACGCGCAATCTCCAGGGCGAGCTGAGTTGCCTCATAGAGATACATTTCTACCGGGACCACCTTGTTTACCAACCCATAGAACAACGCTTCTTCAGCAGAAAGAAACCGACCTGTTAGTACCAGTTCCATTGCTTTCGCTTTGCCAATGGCACGCGTAAGTCTCTGGGTACCGCCCGCTCCAGGAATCACCCCTAGTTTTATTTCGGGCTGTCCGAATTTCGCTGTTTCAGAGGCGATGATCATGTCGCACATCATTGCCAGTTCACATCCTCCGCCGAAAACAAATCCTGATGCGGCAGCGATGATGGGCTTATGTGTCTTTCGAATCTGGTCCCATGTGGCGAATTGATCACGCTCCAGCATATCTATTGCCGACATCTCCGCCATCTCTTTGATGTCGGCACCGGCAGCAAATGCTTTTTCATTTCCCGTCAGGATGACGACACGTACATTTTCGTTCCGGTCGAGGGACTGAAACGCATCCCGAAGCTGACGCATCAGTTCTGGATTCAGTGCGTTCAATTCATTCGGACGATTTAACTGAACAAGCGCCACCATCGGAGCGTGGTCTTCTTTCACTTTGATGACTTCCATATTCGTCAGGGTTTGGGAGAGGTTGATAGCTGCCACGCGCCAAAGCATCCCGCGGCGACACCAAGTTCGTCATTCCGAAAAGGGTATCCATCACGATCGTAGTAGCCTCCTTTCAACTTAGGAATATGTTCGCGGATATCAAAAGATATATTAAGCAGAGGAGAGCCCGGAAGGGGATGATAGTTTTTGTCCCAAAGAAGCTCGCCTTCCTGGTCTTTCATGCGCCAGACGTTGTCGATAGTCCACGCTGTGCTGTCACTCAGGTTGCTGCCCATTGCAATCTCAGGGAATTTTTTCAGATTAAGTCTGTTCTGAAGAATGGCGTTACCTGCGAATAACACTGGTATTCCATTCCCGCCCTTGTCATTCTTATAATCAACTTTTGCGCTGATACGTGAAGTGGAGATCGTATTATGAAAAATGTAAATTCCCACGTTCTGACGTGCATTGCTGACTTTGGCGAAAAGGAAAGCCGGGGTGGTGATATTCGAAGGGAAGTTTCCTTCAATAAAAAGGTTGGAATAGATATACGCTTCCTTTCCTGACTCACCGAATACAACGGATGCGCCATGCGCCCCATTCACAAAAGTATTCCGATAGCACCAACCAATAGTGTTCCCACTGTTCCAACTAAGAAACGAACTATGACTTCGTTTTCCCGACAGGCTTGTCCCATTCACATAATTATCGTGTACCTCGAACTCATCCGCGGAAGCGATCTGAATTCCATCCCATCCCGCATCGATGATCGTATCCCTGTAAATAATAACATTTCCAACCCGGTAAGGTGAGTAACCAGTCTCTCTTTTTTCATCAGTAAAGTATCCGACATACAAGCCCTCAGACGATGCACGTTCGATCTTGTTATGATGAAAATGAAAGTATTCAAAGTTCCAATTCGAAGCGTTGCATTTCTTCGTAAAGGAAGTCTGTATCTGTAGAGCGGCGGCTCCATACGTTTTTCCTTGCTGACCAATAAGATTGACTCCACAGATTTCGAATCCGCGATTGAACTCACCGGCAATGAAGAGAATTTGTCCTGACTTCGATGGATGCCCCTTCAACCGGAAGCCGTACTGCACAGATGGGTCCGCAAGTCCATCGAGGATAATGTACTGATTGTTGTCGCTGAACTGCCAGGGATAGGGACTATTCATACTTGTCGGGTTCACCTCAACCTGTCCCTGATTAATGATATGTACAGGATTCTCTTTAGTGCCCCGCAGGCCCGTGATCCTGATTCGACCATTTAACCTTCCTTTAATCACGATCTTATATCCCGGGCGTTCAATATTGTCATAATCCTTCGCCAGTAATTCGCCATCAACCGCGTTTAAATCAAATATTTCATCGGCGTCCTTTTCTTCAAAAACCGGGGGCAATACAGAAATAGCTCTTCGAATATGACGTTGCAGTATATTCGTGCCCGTGGCAATCACACGGATATCGTAAGTTCCGACGGGAAGACTGAGTCCAGGTTCGGCCTGCGAACTTGCTTCAATCACTTTCCCGCTTTCCGAATCGATCACTTCCCACACCCATTTTGCTGAGCCAGCACTCTTGTTTCGGATTACAAAAGGAATTTTATCTCTCTGTACTCCCGGAATTTCTACATCAATGCTACTGATATAAGAAAGACTCTCATCATTGGTTGTGCCTGCGCAGGACGTGAAGAAAAGAATGAAAGGGAGAATAAAGAGAAAGAATGCCTTTGCGGTCATTTCAAGCGTGGATATCCCTTAAAGATAAAAAAAAAGCCTGCCCGGCGAACCGGGCAAGCTTCAACACAAAAGGCGGATTAAAGTGTGCTGCGATTTGATACGAATTGAAAGGCAAAAGTAACCTGTCAAACCCCTATTTTGCAGGGCTTTTTTATTCATCATGCAAAGGATCAGAGTATTATTTGTTTGCCTCGGAAATATCTGCAGATCACCTCTTGCAGAGGCAATTTTTAAACATAAGGTCAAGGCGCGTGGCTGGGACCATCTCCTCGAGGCTGATTCCTGCGGCACGGGGAATTATCATATTGGAAGCCAGCCCGATCCGCGGACGATCGCGAACGCAAGAAAGAACCAGGTTCCGATAGATCATTGTGCGCGGCAACTAGCGCCGGCTGACCTGGACGATTTCGATTATATCCTTGCGATGGATGCGAATAATTTCAGCGACATCATGAGGCTTCCAAATGCAGCCAGGTATGAGGAGAAGATCCGTCTGATGCGCGATTATGATCCGCGACTAAAAGGTGCTGAAGTCCCCGATCCTTATTTTGGTGGCGAGGAGGGTTTTCAAAATGTATTCGAAATCCTTGATCAGGTGATGGAAAAATTCCTTGATAATCTTCAGTATGAGCATTCCCTGAAGACCGACAACTCTTAGCGTTGTTATTGCTTGATAAGGATTTGTAAAGTCGATCGCGACGATTGCTCAAGCACAACACCCGGGCGTTTTCGATAACTCTCGAAGGTCGCCTCGTCATAATTCTTAACAGTGATCAGCGTAAGTCCTGTGTTATAATACACTTCAAAATGATTTTGTAGTTGATGAACAAGGGCTTTCACTTTGCTTTCGCGGAAGTCGATGCAGAAAGAAAAGGAGATCGCTGAATTCTGCATAAGATTGATTCGGATATCCAGCTCGTTAAGCGTGTGAAAGATTGTGAAGAGCTGTTGTTCATTGATGAAGGTATAGTCAGTGACTTTGCATGACACCAGGCATTGGTTGTCTTTGAATACAGTGAGCGGAGGAAGATAGTTGACTTTGCACTCGTGGATGCGCGTGCCGGGCAGTGAAGGATCATCGAAGTTCTTGACGAGAAGAGGGATACCCAGATTGGCCAGGGGCTTTATAGTTTTAGGATGAATGACAGAAGCGCCGTAGTACGTCATCTCTGCTGCTTCTTTAAAAGGCAGTTCTTCAAAGACAGTGGCTGCGGTGAGTCTTTTCGGATCAGCATTCATAACGCCGGGAACATCTTTCCAGATGGTTACCGAATCTGCGCGAAGGCACGATGCGAAGATAGCCGCGGAAAAATCTGAGCCCTCACGACCGAGAGTAGTGGTCAATCCGTCCGGAGTTTGGCCGATGAATCCCTGTGTGATAATGATCTTGTCATTCAGGCGCTCCCGGATCAGGGCGATATTCCGTTCAGTGGTCACCCAGTCTACTTTTCCCTCCCGGAAAGTACGGTCAGTTCTAATGCAGGTTCTTGCGTCCAACCAGTAAACAGGGAGTTGCATTTCCAACAGATAGTGATAGACGATGGTAGAGGAGAGTAATTCACCTTTGGATACCACCTGATCGTAAATAAGATCGAAATCCTCGTTGAGCTTCAGATCTTCTTCCAATTGGTAGAATAATCCATCGATTGCCTTACGAACTTCCGTAGCATCCTTAAAAAGGTCATCAACCAGGGTGTAATGATAGGATTTGGATTGGTGGAGAAAGGTCTGATAATTGGTGGCGTGATCAAACGCAACCTGAACTCGCTCGAGCATATCCGTTGTCTTCCCCATGGCGGAAACCACTGTGAGAAGGGGGCTTTGTGACTGGCTCAGTATTTTCCCAACATTGCGAATACCGGCCGCGCTTTTTAACGAAGCTCCACCAAACTTAAAAACCTTCATTTTGTTGCACTAAATCGATTGCAATAAGTACTTTTCGGAAAAGAATAGCATGCGATCTGCCGCTCAGAATCTGAATTCCCCCAGCATTGAAACGTCTCGGATCGCTCAGCCGATAGGGACGGCCCTGGACCGGTTCATTAAAAATAACCAGGACCAGTTTCAGTATGCAAGCGGTGAATTATCTCAGCTCTTGCGCGACATCGCGCTTGCGTCAAAAGTAGTAAACCGCGAGGTGAATAAAGCAGGGTTGATTGATATTATGGGTGCCGCCGGCTCGCACAATATGGCGGGCGATGAACAGCAAAAGCTTGACGTCCTTGCCGACATCCGCTTCACCCGTGCCCTTGCTAAAGGAGGTGAAGTGTGTGCCCTCGTATCGGAAGAATCCGATACCTACGTAGACCTTAACAATGATGGTAAATACGTCATCGCGATCGATCCGCTGGACGGGTCATCCAACATTGATGTGAATGTCAGCATCGGAACAATCTTTTCTGTTTACCGT
>JAEYXN010000321.1 GCA_023431285.1 Bacteroidota bacterium | reverse complement strand
CCTTTATATAATTCACTTCGGTTTACGGATCGGGGATTGGATCCGAATAACTTCCTGATTCGGAACGGCGATCAGAGGATCCTTATGCTAAAGAAAAATAATGCCGATTCCACTTTGTCATTAGTTTTTAATGCCGTTGACTTAAAGAATATCACGAGTCTGGTGGAGGGCACCACACCCCTTGGTGGTTTGATCGACGGTGAGCTGATGCTCGCGTCGGCTCGTGAAGGCGCATTCGAAACGGAGCTAAAGATCAATCAACTTGAGATACTGGAACAGGAGTGGGGTAATCTCGCCTTCAATATGACGAAAGATGCGAATACTCCGATGAATTTCAAGCTTGATCTCCGGGGAACAAATGCGGACCTTTCGGCTGACGGGTTTGTAGGCAGCGACGCCGATCCGGATATGTTGATACGTGCAAAGCTCGCGCGTTTGAACCTTGCTATAGCTGAGCCGTTGGCTATGGGGCAATTGAAGAAACTTACGGGGAGTTTAACAGGAGAATTTACCGTTCAGGGGAAAACAAAAGACCCGGAGATGTTTGGTAAACTCAATTTCCGGGAAGTAAAGTTTCACTCGACGTTTACCAATACAGACTTCCAAATTGCAAATGAAAGTATCTTCCTTCGGGATGATGAATTGGTTTTTGATAAGTTCGAAATAATGGACAGCAAAAGAAACAAGGCATCAATCGATGGTTTGGTTTCTTCAAATCCTCAGGGTGGTTTCGATCTTCGCTTGAATCTTAAGGCCAATAATTTTCAGCTGATAAATACCACGGAGAATGACAACGACCTGTTTTATGGAAAGGCGTGGCTAAATACAACCGCGACTATAACGGGGAACAGTTTTCAGCCGGTGATTCGAATGGATGTAAGCCTTTCGGAGAACAGCGACGTCACCTATGTCGTTCCGCAGTCGGAGAAAGGTGTGATGGAGCAGAAAGGGATCGTTGTGTTTATCGATCAGGATGCGGTGAACGATCCGTTCATGAAGAGTATTGATCCTAAAGATACGGTGAAGGTCGGCTTCACTGGAATGGACCTCACTGCTAACATCGAATTGTCGGACAAGGAGAAGTTTAATGTTGTCATCGACCCGATTACAGGAGACAAGCTATCAGTGCGAGGCAACTCCACCTTAACCCTTCATATGGATCCCACGGGAGACATGCAATTATCAGGTCGTTATGAGATTTCGGAGGGGACTTATGATCTGTCATTTGCCCGATTTGTGAAAAGGAATTTTGTTATCGACAAAGGAAGCACTATTATCTGGACAGGAGATCCATTGAATGGTCAAATGGACATTCGCGCAATTTATACTGTGGAGACCTCACCGATTGATCTCGTCGCGCCATCGGGGGGTGATGTCGATGATATATATAAGAAAGAAACTCCATTCCTTGTATACCTCATCCTGAAAGGAGAGCTTTTGTTTCCGGAAGTGAGTTTCCGGCTTGATATGCCAGAACGGCATCGTAACGAGTATAACGGCAGCGTCTATCCGTTGCTTCAGGATATCAACCAGCGCGAGTCTGATCTCAACAAACAAGTTTTTGCCCTGCTGATATTAAAACGTTTTATTTCTGATAATCCTTTCGAAAGCGAAGGAGGCGGAACCCTTGCCGGATCTGCACGAAAGAGTGTGAGCAAGCTCCTTACTGAACAACTCAACCGACTCTCGTCAAACGTGAAAGGAGTTGAGTTGACATTCGACCTCAAATCATACGAGGATGCCGCTCAGGGAGGTGCCGCTCAGACAGATCTACAGCTGGGGCTTTCGAAGTCATTAATGAATGATCGACTTATTGTGAAAGTTTCCGGTAACGTGAATCTGGAGGGACAACAACAAGAACAAAGTTCGATTACAGATTTCATAGGAGATCTTGCTCTGGAATATAAACTTACTGAGGATGGCAGACTGAGGGTGACGGGCTTTCGAAATAGCAACTACGATATGATCGATGGAGACCTTATCGAAACGGGTGCCGGGGTAATCTATGTGCGCGACTATGACACGCTTAAGGAATTATTTAAGGCAAATGATACAGAGAATAAGTAGTATGATGGCAGGTAGGTTGGTCCGCGCTTCTTTCGTTCTTGTGTCAGCATTGCTTAATCTTTGTGGGTGTTCGGCTTCGAAATACCTGAAGGAAAATGAAAGTTTCTATGCAGGTTCTGAAATCAAATTTGATCCTCAAGGACGGGTAGGAGGGAGGAAGGCGCTGAAGACAGAACTTCAGTCGATGATCGTCCCCGCACCGAATACAGAAATCTTCGGAATGCGTCCAGGGGTATGGTTGTATTTCAGGGAAAGAGATGCGAATAAGAAGAAAGGTTTGAAGGCCTTTATCCGCAGGAAGTTTGGTCAGGTTCCTGTTTTGATCAGTGATATCAAGCCTCAGCAAACTGCAAAGCTCCTGGAGGGACAATTACAGAATGAGGGATACTTTAAATCAGAAGTTTCTTACCAGATCAAGGAAAAGAAAAAAGAAAGTACAGTAGTCTACAATGTTACTCTTCAGCCACCGTACAGGTTAAGGAATATCGGTTATCCTTCTCCGAAGGATAGTCTTTACACAATGATTATTGAGAGCATTAAAAGGAACTCGCTCCTAAAGGAGGGTCAGCGATACCAACTGGCGCGTCTTCAAGCTGAGCAGCAGCGCATTGAACAAGAGGTCGAGGATTTCGGATTATTTTATTTTGATGACAGGCACCTCATCTTCGAAGCAGATAGCACCGTCGGCCGTAAGCAGATAGATATCAAGTTGCGCCTGGAAGAAGGTATCCCTGAAAAGGCCCGCCGTATCTATAAGCTGGACGAGGTTGACGTCTTCCCGGAATTTCAATTAGGTGTCGATTCAATTCGAAATAATGTTAAAGTTGTCGAGGTTGATAGTTTCAGGTATCATGACGTCAGCAAAAAGTTTCGCCCTAAAGTAATTACGGATGTTATTAACCTGAACAAGGGAAGGACCTACCGGACCATGGATCACAACCTTACCCTTAGTCACCTCATGGACTTGGGCGTGTTCAAATTTGTTAACATCCAATACACAGAAGTTCATCCTGATTCGAATTTGCTGTCTACGAAAATTTCACTTACTCCTCTTAAGAAACGTTCGCTGAGGGCTGAATTTCAGGCAACGTCGAAGTCAAACAGCTTTGCTGGACCAGGCCTGGAAGTAACATACACTGATCGGAATTTTCTCCGGGGAGCAGAACTGTTCCAGCTTCGTTTTAATTCGGCATATGAAACACAACTGAGTAAGCGTATATCCGGACCTTTAAACTCTTTTGAACTTGGTGCTGAGGCAAGCCTCACAGTGCCGCGGTTTATCTCGCCGATTCGTATCGACTATTCCTCTAAAAAGTATTTACCTAAAACTGATTTCCGGTTGGGTTTCAGTGTTCAGAACCGCGTTAGTTTCTTCACCTTGAACAGCTTTAAGATGGCCGCGGGCTATCAGTGGAGAGAGTCTGAAAGCAAATCCCATGAGCTGTACCCCGTCGATATCAATTTTATGCAGACATTCGGTGAGTCAACAGAATTCCTGGAAATACTTGAGAAAAATCGCTTTCTGGCGAGCTCGTTCGAAGATCAGTTTATCATTGGGTCACGGTACTCCTATACGCTGAACACTCAGCTTAAACCAAATCTTCTCGGAGAGTTCGAAGAAAAGAAGTTCAAGACACATAGTATTTATTTCAATGGAACTATCCAGGCTGCCGGGAATCTGGTTCACGCCGTTCAGAAGACTGCGCACCAGGATGAGGAAGGACCATTTAAGCTGTTTCATGCGCCATACAGCCAATTCCTCAGAGGAGATATTGACTTCAGGCACTATTGGCAACTGGATATTCATAACAAGCTTGCTTCACGGGTAATCGTTGGTGCAGGGTTTCCCTTCGGAAACTCTGAAGTGCTTCCTTACATCCGTCAATTCTCCATCGGTGGATCAAACAGCTTAAGAGCTTTTCCCGCGCGATCAATTGGACCTGGAGCATATTCAGTTTTGACAGATGAAAACTTCTTACCGCCAAATAATATTCCCGCTTTTGTCGACCAAAGGGGCGATATAAAAATTGAGGGGAACGTGGAGTTGAGGTTTGATATCGTAAAGGCCTTTAAGGGTGCAGTGTTTGTGGATGCCGGAAATATTTGGCTATGGCGTGATCCTGATCAACCAGGAAGCCAGCGCGAATTTCGAAAGGATGAATTCTTAAGTCAGATGGCAGTAGGTACCGGCATGGGACTTCGTTTCGACTTTAACTTCTTTGTCCTTCGATTTGACCTCGCCTTCCCGCTGAGGAAACCTTATCTCGCTCCTGGTGAAAGATGGGTTTTCGATGAGATTGATCCCGGAAGCTCGGAGTGGCGATCAGATAATCTCGTCTTAAACATAGCCATTGGCTATCCGTTCTGATTTGCCTCAGGGGGTACGTTGGTGCCGGGTGGTCCTTCAATCTTGATTTCATAAATACCATTCTGACGGAAGGCACCATAGATAGAAAGGATTGCGCTGTGTCGTGCTTTCAGGAATGGCCCGGGTTCGATTCGGTCTGTCCAGATTCCGATGCGAACGCGCATGTTCGGAGATTCTATTGCCGTGAAATAAAAGTCTATTTTCTTGAAATGATTAAGATCGGCTGACTTCTGCAAAGCTTTTGAAATAATACTTTCGAGAAAGTTAGCATCCACGAAATTCGGAACCAGAAATTCCAGCTCCACCTTCCGCATCTCTGTTCGTGAATAGTTGATGATTGGCTTCTGGAAAATTTCTTTGTTAGGAATGATCACATGAAGTCCAGCCGACGTTCGAAGAGTAGTAGACCTGAGCTTGATTTCTTCGATAGTACCAGTGAATCCATTTGTCTCCACGATATGTCCTACATCAAACGGACGCTTCAATGCAATGAAAGCTCCCGAGATGAAATTAGATGTGATGTCCTGAAAGGCGAACCCAAGCGCAAGTCCGATAATACCAACTCCGGCCAGCAATGACGACACAGTCTTGTCGAGTTCAAGAATATCAAGAGCGCTCATCAAGCCTGCCACCATAATTCCTGAATAGATCAATCCGGAGAACAGGCTTGTTACGGAAATACTCTTTGATATCCGGAGGACGAACCCGTAAGTCAATCGTCGTGCAATACGCGCGATAAACAGGAAAACGACAAGAACAAAGAGCGCCAGTATGAAATTCGGCAGCATCCTGATTGAGTAAAGCCACCATCCTTCCAATTTTTCCTGAATTATATCCCACGCAGTATTCATGAGGTACCAAGTTTTACCAGATGCAAATAGAATATTATGGAAACGAAAATACAAACAGCGCTGGCAGATCTTTCACACAGGGAGATATTGCAATTGGACAGGGATTACGCGACTGCCGCCAAGGTAGCACGCCTAAGATATGTTTCGGACTCTTTGAAGGGGATTATGCGAAAACGTCGGGGAAAGGGTTTTGCTTATTTTCTTGGCGATGAATTATTGAAAGATGATAATGCTCTTCAACGAATTCGTAAACTGGCTATTCCTCCCGCATGGCAGAAAGTATGGATCTGCCCCTATGAGAACGGCCACATTCAGGCTACTGGTATTGATGTACGTGGCCGCAAGCAGTATAAGTATCACACCGGCTGGAGTGCACTTAGAAATGAAACAAAATTCCATCGTTTATATGAGTTTGGAAAATCACTTCCGGCATTGAGACTAGTAGTTGAAAAAGATCTTTCCGCCAGGTCTTTGAGTCAGCGGCGCGTGTTGGCAACCATCGTCAGTTTGATGGAACGTACTTACATTCGGGTGGGCAACGAGGATTACAATAAACTCTATGGCTCCTATGGGATAACCACCTTAAGGGATAATCATGTTGAGGTTAAGGGAAAAGCTCTCAAGTTTTCATTCACGGGAAAACGTGGGATCAAACATACCGTCACGCTGAACAACCGCAGACTTGCAAGGATAGTACAGCAATGCAAGGATATTCCTGGAAAGGAGCTTTTTCAATATCTCGATGATGACGGCACAAGATGTACTGTCGATTCAGGAATGGTGAATGATTACATCAAGGAGGCTTCCGGCGGAGATTTTACAGCGAAAGATTTTAGAACATGGGCGGGTACCCTGAATATCTTACGATCCTTCCGCGCAATAGGGGATGCGTTAACAAATAACGAAGTGAAGAAAAACATAGTGCGCGCCCTCGACGAGGTGAGTGTCAAACTTGGCAATACCAGGACGGTATGTAGAAAATATTACGTTCACCCAGGAGTGATTGAACTTTACGAGCAAAACAACCTGTCCCGTTATTTGAAAGAACTCGATAACATAGAGGAGCCGGATATGAAAGCAGATCTGACTTCAGATGAAAAGGTTTTGATGCGCGTACTTCGCGCATTACATTAAAAAAGGCCGCTACCGAAGTAACGACCTTCCTAACCAGAACCCCACTATTGGTTACTTGTAAGGAACAAAATCCTTATTCTGTATCTTCGAATATTTTGCGTTCGTCTCCACCTTTGCCAATGATGTATTCAATTTTATTTCCTGTCCTTTTTCGCCATTATTACTGCAGCTTACCAGAGTTACCAGAAGCATGAATAGAAGAAATCCTACTAATGCAGCTCGTACTTTGCCGGACGATGGAGAAAGAGATGTTCGATACATACAATTGTCTTCTTTCATTAATATCACCTGATACTATAATTGAACTAGTATGATGACGATCGAAAGGTTGAAATTTCAGTACCCTTTTATATTCCGATTTTCACCGGCAGTGTTGTAAGTATCTGTAGAAGTTTGTCCTCAAAGGCCTTCTCTATGATCGATCAGCACACTTGGGAGCCATGGCACAGCTTTTCTCTATAAGTGATTATGTTTTACTAAAATTTATAAGTTATGCTTCGCTGGACAATTATATTCCTCGTAGTTGCAATTGTTGCGGCTATTTTTGGATTCGGTGGAATTGCGGCGGGTGCTGCCGGAATAGCCAAAGTTCTATTCTTCCTGTTCTTGATCTTATTCGTAATATCATTGATAACAGGAATGGCACGGAGACCGTAGAAGTAGTTTTGCCTTTTTTGAATAGGAGTCCGTTACTTCGGTGACGGACTCTTGTTTTTCCCGCCATCGTGCAGGCATTGAATTTTGAATTTTACCTCTGAATCTGGTTCCTCAAGATTCTTTAACGGATAGGCTATGGATCGATTTGCACTTTTTCTGGTTAGCATAATCTTGCTGTCATGCAATCCAGGTTCTGAAAAGAGACGTGCAGCGAAATTGAACGAAGAGAGATTTGGCCATCAGACCGAAAAGGAGGCCCTGTTTGTTCTGGGGATTATCGACGCCTCTTATAAAGTCATAGATCTTGCGAAGTTAGGGGAGGAGGGACTTGGGAGTAGCGTTGGGCGGGAGAAGGTGAAAGCGATCATCGTATCGCAAACCTCGGCGATAACGAAGCTCAAAGCTTTTGCTGAACAAAGAGGAATTGAGGTGCCCAGGGAAGATTCAACATCAAGCAGGAATGAATTCCGGAGATTGAACAGTGAACACTCTCAGTCCTTCAACCACGAATGGGTTAAGCAAATGAAAGAGCTCCAATACAAAATGAAGCGGGATATTGAATCCTTTCAAAGAAGGTCAGCAGACGCTGCGCTTATGTAGGTGCTGGATACCGCGCTGGTTGTCGTTGAAGGAAATAACACCATTATTTCTTCTATTGAAAGAAATCTCAAAGAATCAATTTGATAACAAATCTAATATGAGCACAGAAAAAATGAACAACCCGGAAATCAAAGTCCCTATTATGCGGGATATGTCAGCTGTACTGAAACGTGTTAACGAGGAAGGTTACACAGCAAATTTTAAAGCTACAGACGATGCGCTGGAAAACCTCGACAGTGGCAAGCAGTATCGTCCTGAAGACCTTCATGTCGTTAACTTCTACAGGTTTGAAGGTATTTCTGATCCTTCAGATAATTCAATTCTGTATGCCATTGAAACAACGGATGGAACCAAAGGAACGTTAATTGATGCGTATGGCGCATACTCTGATCCTCTTGTTGAGAAGTTCATGAAGAAGGTAAAGATCGAGGAAAAAGAATAGCATGCTTCGATTCTGGAGGATTCTGAAAAGAGCGGCAACGGAATTCATAGAAGACCACGGAATGAAATTCAGTGCGTCTCTTTCCTATTATACCATCTTTTCCATCGGACCGGTATTGATCATTATTATTTCGCTGGCGGGAATCTTCTATGGGAAAGAAGCCGTTCAGGGAAAGATATATTATCAATTGAACGGAATTGTCGGAAGTGCTGCAGCCGCTCAGATTCAAAGTATCATCCAGAATATTGAAAAGTCTCAGCTAAGTGCATCTGGAGCGGTAGTGGGAATCATTGTTTTGCTCGTGGGAGCCACCGGAGTTTTTACGGAGATGCAGGACTCGATCAATTACATTTGGT
>JAEYXN010000131.1 GCA_023431285.1 Bacteroidota bacterium | reverse complement strand
GCACATTGAAGTAAACCCAGACTTTACTGTTATCCGAAAGGGTGGTAAGGAGTTCACCTTCATCCACGAGACTTCCGAGACGAACATGGAAGCGGTCCATGATGCCGTCGAACGGAGCGCGGATGGTCGTGAAGTTGAGATGGGCTAGTGCGAGGTCATGCTCTGCCTTTGCTTTGTTGAGTCGTGCGTTGGCAAGGGCAAGCTCGTTCGGAGAAACGATGCTGCTATCGGCCAGGCTTCTTGTATTGGAGTATTCAATCTCCGCAAAGTTGACCTCAGCTTTGGCTTTCTCGAGTTCTGCTTCATAGACCATTGGCATTACCTGGAACATCAGCTGGCCCTTCTTCACCGATTGACCTTCGTCCACATAGACATGTTGTATATACCCTCGTTCAAGAGCGCGGAGCTCGATATGCTGAATGGAATGAATCTGACAGACGTACTCGTGGTATACTAATGTGTCTTTGACGACAGGACTGGTGACTACAAATTTTGTGTTCTCGTGATGACTGGCGTGTTCTTTGTCGTGGCAGGCTGCGCTGCACAATATGATCACGCATATAACAATGAAAGTATGCTTCATAAGATATTATAAGTAAAAATGTTGTGGCCGTGACCGGCGGACGCGGGCGATTAAGCGCGCGCTTAGAGGTAGACTGAATTACTCAGGCTATACAAGACTGAAGGGGAGAATTTTCAGATTTGAAAGACGCAGTGAAACTGATGCACAGGTGGTCGCACGTCATAGCTGAACGTGGAGGGTGACATCACATCCTGCGGAGAATGAAGCGTTGCGAGAGAGTCGGCGTGTTGGGTAAAGTCTATGAGAAGACAACGACCAATCGAGTCGGCACCCAGAAGCTTCTCACTTTCGCTTTCTGTTTTTTCCACGGAGAACGACTGCAGAATGAGTGACGCAGCGGGGTCGTGTACGTGGATGGTTTCAGTAGAATCGGAGATTGGCGGTAGAGCTGTAACGCAGGCACCGATGATACGGAAGGTAATCAGTAACGCGAGCGTGATGATGACAAACCTGGAGACGATGCGGGGCATTGGGCTACTAGATGGTCAAATATGAGCAAAATTTCTGTGATCGCATTGTGCATATGCGTTTTTTCAATTTTATGCTTTATGCAAACGATAGAAACTTTCATGCAGGTAAGTCCTGGCAAGGTCAGAATGAACTTACATGCTTAATGTGTGACCTGGATCACGCCACCCCTTGAGGCGACAAGGCACGTTTAGATGGTTTCTCTCTCTTCTTACGAAGCTTGTTGATCCAGATAATTATTCCCGTCACCGGGAGGCTGGTACCAATCAGACACGTGATGAAGTAAAGGATTTTTGAGAAGGTACCGGCGAAGCTGCCGATGTGTATTGCCTTGATTGAGGATACGACCTGATCGCCGAAGGCTTTGTCGCTGAAGAGATCTGTAGCCAGCACGTTGGCTGAATATTGATCTAACGTGATTCTGTCGGCTACTGACGTTGAGAAGAATCCGTTTCCTGTTTTCATGACCGAGACTACTCCGAGGGAATCCGAAGGCAGGTTAATTCTGTAATCGCCGTTGTAGGCAAGGACCTCTTCTGCAGATGAAACGAATGTAGCAATTGTTGCCCTCTCCGCTCCTGCTTCAAACGAAGAAAAAAGCTCCTTTGGTTTTGAGTCTTTTGATTTGCTGCTGAACATATTCACGAATCCTTCCTTATACCATTGGAAGGACCATGTCAATCCTGTAAGAGCCATTACGAGGAGAAAGAGTGATGCATAGAGCCCGAGCGCATTATGTAGATCGTGGTTTACCCGCTTCCAGTTTGCGCCAGCTTTTATGGTCAGGCCCTGCTTCCAGTTCTTTACTTTCTTGGGCACCCAGATTACCATTCCAGTGATGATGATAATAACAAAAATGAGTGTCGCGACGCCGACGATAGGTCTGCCAATTTCAGTGTCCAGCAGAAGCCAGCGGTGCATGCGAAACATGACCATGAAGAATTCCGAAGAGCTTGTCTCTCCTGTTCCCAGTACTTCGCCTGTGTAAGGATTGACAAAGTAGGGTGTTCCCCTGCCGCGTCCGCCGCTCTTCTGATCTTTCTCTACCTTCCCGACCACGACCTGGTAAGAGGATTTGTCTCCGGCCGGAATGACCACCGCTTGTGCTACGCCGTCACCTGCGTGGGTCAGTACCTTTTCGACTAAGGTTTCGGCAGAAAGTCTGGAAGCTCCATCAGGCACTTCAACACTGTGCAGATTTGAATCGGTGATCTTCTGGATCTCCGTGCTGAAGGTGTACACCGTCCCGGTGAGGCACACAACAAAGATGATCAGTCCGCTTCCAACGCCAAGCCATAGGTGAATGGTGTTGAAGAGAGATCTTGTTTTCTTCCAGCCGGACTTTTCGCATTGGTCTGTCATATACCGCAATTTACCGTGGTAATCTTAAATTTATACATCACAAGTAATAAAATCATTGGAGACGCATCTGATTCGGGTTCCAGCGAAATGCAGATGGCCGGATAGAGAATCCGGCCATTTATCGTGAATGTATGTCATTTAGGTTATTCAGGCAGGCATACTCCGCCAACTTACAAATCAATGCGAGTTGTCGCGCAACGCCAGATATGGTCGAACTCTGCCTCGTGTTGCGTACCGGTCTCTTCTGTGGTATAAAATCCTTCCAGTGCATAGGTCCCCTTCCATTGTGCTTCGAATTGAAGAACGCCGTTCTTATCAGTCTTGAAGTTCTTGCTCCATCCCGTTGGTCCGGAAATGGTAATAGTGATATCTGCAGCAGGTTGACCTTTGAAATAGGCGCGCACAATGCCTGCCTTTCCTTTCGCGTCTTTCTCTGCCTCAAGATACAATTCGTTCGAAGGCTTATGGGTGTTTGAAGATGCCTTACCGACGCTTACTATAGCGCTGGAGTTGAACTGATACACATATTTGCGATTGACTTCTTTAGCACTGTGGCCTACTGCCAGCGTATAGGCGCCCTGTTGATCGGGGGTAAACGAAGATGTGTAGTGGTCTCCCGCCGCGGTATATGTAAGTGGTGTCTTTTTTCCATCGGGTGAGATTAACCAAAGCTGAAACGTATTTACATCGGAATACCATGCGTCGGTCTTTTCAAATTCACCCGCGGCGTACTCCCCGTAAAAGATTTTTATGGCGTGGGATTTTCCCAACGTACCTTTCCCATCTGTTTCGATCCACAATGCATGTGCGAGTGCGGAGGTGACTGTGAGGAAAGAGAAAAATGCAATTAGAACTAGTTGACGTTTCATGATTTTTATTTTAATCTATAGTTTGATTGATAACTTCTTGGATCTTGGGTTGTCTGAGCCGGCACCATTGGGCGAGGCCGTGGCACCTATCTGTATTGATTCTCTCTTTTTCAATTTTGAATAGCCGAAAGCGCTGACCAAAGAAAGGCTGAGGAATAGTAAGTCAATAAACAGGATGTCGTATTCACCGCGGGCGAATGTGACCCACAACCAGTTTCCACGCACAATTCCATCACATAGGGGCAGCATCAGACAGGTTATAACCGATAGGGCCGTACTTTGTAGGTTGGTCAGCGCAAGGTTTCTTCTCACGATGAAATAAGCACCAAGAGCGAGCCATGAATAGAAATACCAATTGTAAATCTCGGCCTGTCCGGGGTTGTCGAGGAACAAAAGAACGATCATCGTGAAAGCGGTAACCGGAAGCATCGAAAGGCATGTTGCAAGAAAAATGTTTGCAGTCCAGAAGTTGAAGACCCGTTTGTGCTTCGGGATATTGTTCTTGTCACGCGCGACAAGCCATATCATTATTCCAGAAAGGATGACCACACAACCAAGGATTCCCAGGATAAAGTACATTACCCGTAGAGGTCTTCCTCCAAAGTCGCCGAAATGCAAATGATAGACGAGTGCTTTTACCTTGTCGATATAGGAAGAATGCGTTGTAGCTGAAGTTTCGTGTAGTACTTTTTCGTCGCTCACGCGATATATGATCTTTCCCGATCCCGAAAAGCTTGCCGAAGACACTGGTTTCGAATCCACAATAATATGCATGTTCTCATCTCCATAGTTCCGGATCATCAGACGGCTGATATCTTCCCCATTAAACTTTTCTTCTAGAGAACCGACGAATGCATTGAGATCAAAAGATCTTTCCAATGGCTTATAGGAGTACTCGAATTTTGATGTATCAGAATAGGCAAGAGCTTTCAATAACTCCTGGTCATTCCCTTTGTAAAGGAACTTCGCGTAAGGTCCGATCAGGAAAATATTGGCGATGAGAACAATGCCGGTGACGGCGAAGATGAACTGAAAGGGAAACTGGATCACACCAAGAGCAGTGTGAAGATCTGTCCATACGGTCTTCCACTTTGCCCACGGACGGAAGGTAAAGAAGTTTGAAACGATTTTGTTCCAGTGGAGCATCAGCCCGGTAATCAGCGCGAAGAGGAAGATGAAGGAAATTATTCCAGCCAGCAGGTAGCCAAAAGGGATTCCAAGGCGAATAGGCACCGAGTTAAGCTGAGCCAGGAAGTGGAGACGGTAGAGGAATTCGCCAATATCGTACCCGGCCCTGTATTCGACGTCTTTCTTACCTGCGAAATCGTAATTGAAGAAAGCTGAGTCATCGTTCCCTCCTCGCCTTCCCCGGCTGCGTCGCTGCGTGTCCTCCGAATTCTTTTTCGGTTTGGCTATAAGTGTACTGTCATTCGATGGCGTCATGGTGATGTACGCTGACATTCCGTGACGTTGAATGGCGAGTTCGAAGTCGCGACCCAGCAATTTGTGATGTTGCGAGAGTGAATCAAAAACACGGTTGTAGTCACGCTGAACCACTTCTCTGTTCACAGTGAAAGAAGCGTTCTTCTGCCAGGCGGTGAGGTCGTCTTTGAAAAACGCGAACGAGCCGGCGAAGAACATCACGTATAGCACTGCACAGATAATAATGCCACTGACGGTATGGGTGTGAAAATATATATTGTGGTTCCTGTTATCCATGGTTTACGAAAGCAGATACGGAAGAGAGAACAACAATGTAAGTCCGACGTAAACTCCCCATACCTTCCACACGTTCCTGGCTGTGAACGCGAAAAGGAGCAGAATCGCCCACAATGTGTACCCGGTAAAAAAAGAGGTGGCGATTACGTTCTCCCGGGGGAAAATGAGCGTCAGCAGCAAGTGAAAACTGATCATTACGGCATAACCACCTGCCGCCCCGGCGAGGATCTTGACCAATCTTAACCACGGTGATTTTGTAAGGTACTTTTTGTTTGCTGGCATAGGCTTCAAATTAAGAATTCAAGCGCGACGAAGAGAACATACAGAATTATGACTGTAATACTTCGAACGTAACGAAGTGGATTCAACAGGACGACCAGACTGGCTACCCCCATGATTCCCACAAAGCTCACGCATATACCTGTCATCCATCCAAACCGCGCTACGAAGAGTGCTGTCGTTGTTACGAGGAGTACAATACCGGTCCATCGGACGACTTGTTTGTTTCCTAGAAGAATGGCATACAGGAAAGTGGATGGGCCATGCTTCACCTGATTTGAAGTGGCGTACCAAATCTGAACGGCAATGAGTTGAATGAGAAAAAGAGTTGTGATCATACTTTTCTTATCAGGTCACGCTGAATAAGTATGGCACACCCGATCAGGATCGGATATGCCATAATAATGTTTAATCCAGATGTTCAATTGCAGTGAGTGTGCCGCCTTCAATCTTTAATCCCTGCGTTGCTGTTCGGGATGCGACATCAATTTTATATACATACCCGGTGCCATCCTTTAGGTTTACGCCGACGTACCCTGTGTTGCCATCCTTAGGAGTGTAATTGTTCGTGGTGAGGGACGTGATATCGGCCGCTGCCGGGAGGCCAGTGACGGGTTTATAGGTCTTGTCGACTACGTTTACCACACCCAGGTGAAGACCTGTAGGGAAAGCAGATCTTTCAGATTCGAGCTGAGAATGCACTATATAGTTGTTGTTTCCAACGTACAGCCATGACGTTATATTCCTGCCATCGCTTTCTGCCTCTACATCGAAATAGTATGAAAGGTCAAATTCGCTGGTGCCAGCTTTAATACGAGTGATCGCAGATGGTTTGGTTGACGACAATGCTCCATCAGTGGTTGCTGCCGAAGGAGAGAATGCATAAATGTCACCATTCTCATGTATAGAAAGTCCATCAGTAAAATATTTACCGATGAAACTCGTGCGCTCGTCTTCAATGATTTTGTCGAATGACATATCTGCATAGTTGAACACGGCGATCCAGGCATTGTCTGGATAGTCGGTATTGAAGTTCCGGTCTTTAATTGTCTGGAAGGGAGCGTACACTTTATCACCTACCTGTTTGATCCAGGTGAAGTGTGCGAGCTCATCGAGACCGGTGAGTTGAAGGGTATTGATGGATCCCTCGGAAGTGATGGTCAAACTTTCAGTGCTCACCTTGTACCAGGTGGATGTTGGTGATTCGAGACTTCGTGAAATCTTAAGCAACAGGAGATCATCATTCACGGGAGCAAATGCCTGTACGGTCTCAGTCTGAAAGTTTGTGAGTTTGTTAAGTTTTCCATCACGGATATCGTACGCGGTGACTGCGCCGGGATTACCCTGGCCATACAGCAAACTGAAAAACTTGTTATTATGCGTGACATAGTATCGATAGGTTCCATCCTGTTCAATGCCATTATTCGCGGTTGAGACTACTCCTGTTTCAAGGCTCCCTGCTGTCAATAGATAATCGGCAACTCCTGTCGATGCCGCTGGCGTCACTGTAAGAATGAAGTTACCGGGATTGTCGGGTTTCGGGTCGTCATTCGAGCAGGAAAATGCGAGGGCGCCAAGGGTCAGAAATGCAATAAGTCTGAATTTTGTATTCATGGGTGCGTACTTGTTTATTTGTTCTTACTGAGGAAATATCTAAGGTTGAGATAGAAGGCGCGGCCAGGCTTCTGTAAGCTGAAGTTGTCGTACAGTAGCGTGTTCGTTATATTTCTCGCTTCCAGGCCGGCGTTGTATCGTCCATTTTTGAGGCTGTACACCAGGCTGACATCGTGGCTGAGCTGTCCGGGGATCGAAAGTTTGTCTCCACCACGACTGGGCCAGTAGAGGAAAAATTCGTGGACATACAGTATGTTATAGCTGATGTTCAGGTTGTTTCCGGCGGATCCGACATTCTTTAGCGAGACAGACACATCAGCATTGCCGAACAAGTAAGGAATGTTGGGCATCTGATCACGGTAGACAGGGCTGGTTCCACTATAGCCTGGTTCCACTTTCTGCATGTTCTGCAGATATTGGTAAGTCATCGTAGCGCCCGCCGACAACCAATTCTTGTACGAGTACCGTATTTCCCCATCGCCGCCCAGGGTTCTGACACCATCACGGTTATCGGATACCAGTCGTGACTGATTGTTATTCAATCTGCTGTAGATGAAGTTGTCGGAGTTTCTGTAGACTCCGTTGGCGTTAAGAAGAAACTTACTGCTGCGGCTGGCGCTGAAGCTAACGCTCAGCCCGAGGTTGATGTTGTTACTCTGCTCCGGCAACAGATTAGGATTACCTTCCTGGTTTTCAACGTCTCCAAAGATCTCAATGGCCTCCGGCATTCTGTTCGTAAGCTCATAGGAAGCCTTAACTTGTAGAGATGGTGTGAGAAAATATGTGGCCACGATTCCATACCCGAGTCGACTTGTATTCGCCTTGGAATCTTCCACAGAAATCACGTTCATCTGGGTGATATACTTGCCGAATACAGCTAGACTCAAAGAGTCTTCGATGCTGTAAGTGTAGCTTGCGCCGAGGACGTTTTTGTTAGTCTTACGTGGCGCATCAACTGTCGCGGGATTAAGCTTGTCGGAGCCCTCACGGTTAAATGTGTTGAATACGTTGCTCATTGCTATGGTCTGGCGGTCGCTGACCCGATAGTTCAACATCGCAGTAGCCAGACCGTTGTTATTGCGGTATTTATACATGCTTCTGGACCTCTCCCCGCTTGTGCCTGTTCTTTTGCTGTTTCCAAACCAGTCAAACCGAACATTCATTGTGTCGATGTTTTGCTCGCTGCCCAGATTATAGTTGGCATTGATCGTTACATCGAGCCCTTTGATAAGGTCGTTCTTCTTGTATCTGAGCGTAGGCATAACAATCTCACCGCGACGATGCCATCCTCCGAACACCGAGACCATCCGCGCACCGGTCTGGATCTCTTTGTAGTTACGTCCCAGCGTAATACCCAGGAGTAGTTTATCGGCGTATCTCTTTTTTACCACGCCGACGTTGGCGACTATAGTTTCGTTGTGATAGGTGTCGTGAAAACGACGAACCCAGATTCCCGGAGCGTACGCACCAGTATTGATATCAGCGGCATCCACCTTCACCTTATAATTGTTGTCTGAGTAATTCTGGAAGGCACTTAGCTGGACCGTTAGCCCGCTGGAGGAAGTGGCCGCCGCGTTGAGGACACTACGATGAGTGTTGAATGAACCATATGAATATGAAAAATCTACGTAGTTGCGCGCACGATCGCTGGTAACAATATTTATGGCGCCGCCAAGGGCATCTGACCCAAGCGATATGGGAACCACGCCTTTATATACCTCGAGCCTTTCCGCCGCATTGATAGGAATGTTGTTAATCTGGAACGAGGATCCAAAGCCATCCATGGGGATGCCGTCGATAAAGTAGCGGATGTGGTTTCCTGAGAATCCGTTGAGCGAAAGATTGAAATTTGAGCCTACGCCACCGGATTCCCGCACGCGGATGCCAGCGACCCGATCAAGGGCGCCTGCGAGGTCGAGGGTAGTATTGTAGAGTTGTTTAGCATCGATGGCAGTGATGTTGAATGCTTGTCGGTTCGCATCCTGAACAACTGACCGACCGGTTACTGTGACTGCATCCAATTCAACCGTTTCATATTGTACCGAAGTTGTAACAGTGGTTTCTTTACCTGAAGAAACCGTAACAATCAGCTCTTTAGACTTATATCCTACGCCGGTTACAGTTAAGGTATACCGTCCGGGAGAGATGTTTGTTATCAGAAATGAACCGGAATGGTCGGTGACCGTTACGATGGACGCGGGCGCGACGGATACGTGAAGTCCGATTCCGGGTTCGCCGTTTTCATCTCTGACGGCGCCTCGGATGGAGCTGTTACTCTGGGCGGATATTGAAATGATACTGCAGGCGTATAACAACACCGACAGCAAAACTTTTATATTTTGCATCGCTTTTGATCGTCAAAAAGCCCCGAAAGGGTAGCCGTACAGTTGCCGCTGTACGGCTTTCTTTTGCGCGAATATGACATCTATTTAGAATCGTTCCAAAGAGATTCGCCATTTTGTTTAGAATAATTCAAAATAAGGGGCGAAAACGGTAAAAATCCTGCCAGTGCTTTGGCCCATCCACCTTGAAAGGCGATTCGGGACGGCTTGTTTCATTTATCTTCGCGGCATGCATGCCACAGATACTATCGTGGCCCTGGCTACAGCACAGGGAATTTCCGCCATCGCCGTCATCCGTCTCTCAGGTGCCGAAGCGATTAGCATCACCGATAAGGCCTTCAAAGGAAAGCGCCTGGCCGATCAACCCACCCACACCATACATTTTGGCAACCTGGCAGATGAGGGTCGGATCATTGATGAGGTGTTGGTTTCAGTATTTCGCGAGCCGAACTCATTTACAAAGGAGAATGCGGTAGAGATTTCTTGTCACGGGTCACCAGTGATCATTAAAGAGATCATCAAAGCATTGATGAAGCATGGTGCCAGGCTTGCTTCGCCCGGAGAATTTACAAAGCGTGCCTTTCTCAATGGAAGGTTCGATCTCGCGCAGGCTGAAGCAGTGGCTGATCTTATAAACGCAGAGACAGACAATGCGCGACAGGCTGCGCTTAATCAGATGCGCGGTGGATTCTCCCGTGAGATCAATCATTTGCGCGAAGAGTTAATTCACTTTGCTTCTCTCATCGAATTGGAACTCGACTTTGGCGAAGAGGATGTTGAGTTTGCCAAGCGCGATGATTTGCGGAAGCTTATTCTAAAGATACAATCCTATCTTTCTTCGTTGATTCAGTCGTTCGACGAAGGCAACGTAATCAAGAACGGTATCCCTACCGTTATCGCGGGGAAGCCTAATGCCGGGAAGTCTACCCTGTTGAATATCCTGTTGAATGAAGAGCGCGCCATTGTATCAGAGATCGCCGGTACCACGCGCGATGTGATTGAGGACGAGATGATCCTTGGCGGGATCAACTTTCGTTTCATTGACACCGCAGGGCTACGGGAAACCCAGGATGTCATAGAGGCCATTGGCGTGGAGCGGACCCGTGAGAGAATGAAGAAGGCATCGCTGATCATTTATCTGTTTGACCTTTCACAGACCACCCTTGCGGAAGTTGCTCAGGAAGATGAGCATCTTCATCATCTGGGTATTCCCTATTTGAAAGTTGGGAACAAGCTTGACAAAGCAGACCCTGAATTATTGAAACATCTCGGAACAAAAGACTTCATCTTCATTTCTGCGGCCACGAGACAGAACATCGATGAGTTGAAAGAACGCATTCTTTCCTTCTTCCATATCAGAACTGTAAAGACCGGCGATGTGATGGTGACCAATCTTCGCCACTACCAGAACCTCGTACAAACGCGCGAATCTCTGGACCGCGTTTTAGAAGGTATGTCTAACGGAGTGACTGGAGATTTTCTTGCGATGGACATTCGTCAGTCGTTACACTACTTAGGAGAGATTACCGGTCAGATCACCACGGAGGATTTGTTGGATAATATTTTTAGTAAGTTTTGTATCGGCAAATAATCCTGTTAAAGAATCTTAAAACAAATTAAGACTAGAACTAATTCTCATAGGCAAACTGCCATAGGAGAAATTCTATTTTTCAATTTTTCTTTAACATTCTATTTCATCTTTTAATTCTCTTTGTAATTTGCTTGTACCTCGGGTAGTCATTTAGAAAAAGAGGTACAAATGGGGAGAGAACATGTCGCAGTATGACGCATTCTGTCTATTTAAGACGCATCTAGTCGTTAGCTGCCCGACCGAAAATACATATGAGTTCAAATATTAGAGTTAAGAGAATTTGTCTTCACTGTAACCAAGAGTTTATAGCAAAGACAACCGTCACACAGTATTGCAGTGATCCTTGTTCTAAAAGGGCCTACAAGAAAAGGTTGAAGGAAAAGAAGATCGAAAAAAGTAATAAGGAGACAATGAGCCTTGTCACTCGTCCTTTTGATGCGCTTAGTGCCAAAGAGTTTTTGAGTGTTGTTGAGACAGCAACGTTGACGGGTGTGAGCCGTCGAACAATTGAACGCTTGATCAGCAAGGGCTCGCTGAAGGCAACCAAACTTGGCAACAGAACTATCATATACAAGAAGCACCTCGAAAAGTTATTTTTATGAAAGTATCGCTAAGACAAAAGAAGATGTCTAAGGGAAGAAAGTCACTCTATCTTGACTTCTACCCTCCTATTATTCATCCAGTAACTGGTAAGTCTACACGACGAGAGTTTCTAAAACTGTTCCTATTTGAGAAGCCGAAGTGGGAAGCCGATCGTATGCATAACAAAGAGACAATGATACTTGCTCAAAATATTAGAGCGCAGCGGCAAATCCATATTCAGGCTGACAATTACAAATTCTTTTTACCGACACACCGCAAAAAGGACTTCCTTGAATACTTCCGGAATCTGGCGGAGCGTCGTAAATCCGTCAACGGGACCTACGACAGCATGATGAGTGCCTACAAACAGTTCCAGATTTTTTCAGGAGAAAAATGCCTCATGGAAGATCTCTCTGAGATGTTGGTCCGAGACTATAAAGAAGCCCTACTTGCTACTACTGACCTTAAACAAAATTCAAAGCACTCGTACTTCAACAAATTTAAATTCGCGGTAAAGTGTGCCTTTGAGGACAAGTACTTGGATGATGATCCATGTAGAAGAGTCAAGGCAATTCCCGCTCAACTGACAAACAAACATTTCCTATCTCTGGAGGAACTTAAGAAGTTGGTGAAAACGGAATGCGAGTGCGATAGATTAAAGAGAATGGCTTTGTTCTCTGCAGTAACTGGACTTCGTTGGAGTGATGTGGTAAAAGTAAATATGAATGACATTTTTTTCTCAAAAAAGACCGGGTTTTATTTGAACTGCGTAGATGAGAAAACAGGACGGCCACATGTGAAGTTCCTTTCGAAGGAAGCTTACCGACTGTTAAAGGAAGAAGGCTCCAAAGATCTAGTATTTAAAGGGATGGTTTACTCAGCTAATAATAACGCGAAGCTTAAACTTTGGGTAGCGAAGGCAGGAATTAAGAAGAAGATTACGTTCCATAATTTCCGCCACACATACGCAACCTTACAACTGGCGGCAGGCACAGATATCTATACCGTTTCTGACGGGCTTAACCACAAGAGCCTAAAAAATACGCAAGTCTATGCGAAAGTGGTTGACCAAAATAAAATAAAGGCCGCTGGGAAAATCAAACTTGGCATATTTTAGAAAGCTTGCAAATAATGGCTAAAGCATACCCAACACCGGGACCACACGATTTGTCTAAGTATTACAACTATAGATTCATGATTAATCCTGAACGGATGACGTTGTTTGACAATGCTCACGAGCATGAAGAATGCAGATACCTTATATGTGATTTTTTGTTAATGAAGGTCTTTACGATTTCTTTTGAAAAGGCACTAGAGTTGCATTCAGAAAGTACTTGGAGTGACTTCTCTGGGCTTGACGTTTTTCAACAGCAAGAATTGCTTCTTAAGAATCGTTACTTGATGCCGGCCTTGGATGACGCTCGAAACTTAAACGGCGTAGAGGTTTTTAATTCTTGGGTATATCTTGGACACGATTATTTATTGAAGCCATTAAAGGAGGCTGTTGATCATGAGTTCTTCACAGATCTTTTCCTTTTCGGTTTCTCTCGCAGGAACCAGTTCGAGATTCCATTTTTTCTTGAAGCTGTGATGAAGGAAAACTTTGACTCTGACTTTTATGGGTTTAAGCGGTTCATTCTGGGGGTCGTAGAAGTACACGCTCAAATAATAACGGAATCAACGCGAGAAATTATCAACGATTGGATCGGATCTGTCCGTCGATCTTTCCCCAAGGAATCTCTGCGATCTAATGAGCTCATGCATGCCGCGTTACTAATTCATATTCTGGAACAGTCGGGTGAGTTAAAATTTAAAGGAAATAAATCTGCTTGGATTAAACAGTATGCAAGTGATAAGGGATTATCAGGGGACTCTCTAATCAACAAGGTAAAGATCTATCAGAGAGATAAGCTGAAACGGAATCAAGCACTTAGGAAAAGTTTACCCATACTGAAGGAGAAATTAAGCGGACAAACCCAAGCTCTCGCTTTACTGGATTCATTAGTTGCATCGCTTAATAGCGCTGCTCGTACCAAATAGTTGAAAATTTTTTCTAGACTTCAAAAGGATAGACCCACGACTTTAGCCCCAAATAAAAACTATAGCATTGTTAAAGAAAAACGAATGCTATGGAACAGATCTTATATACTCCATTAACGCTCGCTCAGTTAATGAAAGTCCTCGAGCCTGGAATTGACGCCTCTATTAAGCGCGCGGTTTCAGATATTCTTGCAGCGCAATCACGCCAGGATGAACTGATGGGAATCAAAGAGGCCGCAAAATATCTCGGGTTTACCCCAGGCAGTCTATACGTCTTAGTAAGCAAACGTCAAGTGCCACATTCGAAGCGCGGAAAGCGCATCTATTTTGTAAAGTCAATCCTCGACGACTGGATCCGTAATGGTCGTCGGAAAACGGAACAGGAAATCATCACGGCTAGCAAAAGATAGCTCTTGATAACAAAAAACCGATAGAGGTACGAACTCTATCGGTCTTGTCAAATAATAAAAATTTCTTATGGCAAAGATACAACATCTGGCTGACATAGCTGGCGTATGCCTGCATTTTTTTCGGCTACGAAACATCCTTGTAACGGAGCTGCGAAAAGCAAGAAGAAGAGTAGCCCAGAGTCCTGACCATCGCTCCTTCAGGACAATCTATCGTCTACGGAAACTGATCGGGTTATTTGATAAACGACTAAGAACTTTATCATGACAGCCCGGCAACAACGTAAGTTCCAGGTTGAACAGTTCATTCTTGGAGCGTTTCTCGATGACCGGCATGCTTACAACTGGTTAGGGCATTTCGTCACAGCAGAGGATTTCTCATCAGTTCCTGGGAAAGATCACTTTCACATTATTTCCGTCATTGAATCACTTTATCCATCTCATTCAATTAATACGCGCGTTGTTGACGGTTACACACGGAGGCAGTATAGCTACTACCTCTGCTATCTGACATCACGGGTTTGTTCGACAATGAATCTCGGTCACGATATTTTGCAACTCCATAGCATCAACATATTGGAGAGTTTATTGAGAGTCATTAATGCGTACCTGTTCTCCTCTGACATTGAAGATCATCAAATGAGTATTATTTATGAGCTATCAAGCCTTGTAGAAGCCGCCGATGATTTCGATGCACTTAAAGTGCTCGATGAAGTAATTCAATCCATAAGTGAGTCTGACTTTCCGCAAGAATTCATTTCTGATATCGATGGCATCCAACTCAGTTTTAACAATCGTTTTGAAGACCTAGAAGGCAAGTGTCATCTACATCTGCTGATCGAGTATATCAAAAGCTTTGGCTTTATCCCAAGGACAACCGCGGACGATAAAGAATTGCAGGAACACATCCAGGGCATACTCGCAATCTTTTCAAGAGGTATCTATCGATAGAATTCAAAAAGTTTAACCTTAAATTTTAATAATTATGAACAGACCTAAGTATCGAAAAGACCGTTCAAGCATTGGTCTTGACACATTCAGTAATGAACAAATTAGGATGGAAATGTTAAGACGTGACTTAACAGTAAACCGATTTCCGCTTGAAGTTTTTCACTCGTCTCTAAGACCGTTTATCAACAACCTTTGCGTGGAGTATGACATCCCGAAAAGTTACGTAGGCTTAAGTATTTTGTCGGGACTTAGCTCGGCAATAGGAACGAGTTACGTCATAACTAGTAATAGTACGGACTATGTGCATCTTCCAGTATGGGGCATTCTAGTAGGAATCTCTTCAGGTGGAAAATCACTTATGCAAACAATTGCGTTTCAACCTCACCAGAAAATTCAGGAGCAATTAGATATTGATTGGGATAGGTTAGTGGCGGATATGGGAGACGATATGCGCCAACGTGAAAGATATCATTGCCTTGTGTTTCGAGATGCGCATATCAGCACTCTTATCCGAACGATATTGCGAGACAATCCAAAGGGCGTTGTGAAGTTCACCGATGAAATCATTGAGGTGATCAATGGGATGTCCCAGTATAACAGGAAGGACGGTATTGATGAGGCGTTCTTTTTGTCATCATGGAGTTGCGTTCCTTATCAAGCTGCACGATCTGCAAAAACGATTATCAATCTTCCTCGCCCATTCGTCAACTTTATTGGCGGAACTCAATACAAGGTGCTACCAAAGTTTTTTGCGAATGACCGAGACCAAAGTGGGTTTGCTTTCCGTTTTCTTTTCGCACTTCCTGAAGCTGATAGAATTGCAATGCCTAATCCTGCATTTGCTATGCCGGAGGAATTCCGAAAGCCATATTTTGATTGCATCAACAGGTTATACTTTGGCTTGGGAGTTCCTCGGCCAGACACTGTGCCTAAAGTCTGTAAGTTAACATCCGACGCAGTTCAGATGTACATTGATTGGTATCGCGCCAAAGCAGATACGCTGAACCGAATAAGTGATAGTGATGACAAGAGCATTATGGCCAGCATCTATGGAAAAGTCAAGGAGTATGCCATCCGATTTGCCGGCATTCTGCACATCTGTGACAAAGCACTGGATCCAAACTTTGGAAAGGATTTTCACACGAACTTTATGAATCAGGAATCTGTCGGCGCAGAAGTTATGGAACGCGCCATTAAGCTTGCCGACTATTTCTTTCTAAGTGCTATCGATACATACCGTATTGTAGATACCAGACGAACAGCGCCTCAGGAAGTTCTTACGTGCGCTGCCTTGCTCCGAAACGGACGCAGCCAAGCTGACATCGCAGAGGTGTTATATGGAGACAAGAGATATCGCATGAAGGTATGTCGCCATATTAAGAAGTGGATTAAGCAGTACCCAAGGGTTTTCAATGCGATTGCTAGTTAGACTCAGATCATCAGATCATGCTAACAATTAGGAAAGCGATGCCACCGATGGCATCGCATTCTTTTTTGCGTACATGCTTACCTCACTTGGATGCATTGTACTGCAATAAATGTCGTTTTGGGTGCAGTACCTATAGCCATTGTTGCATTTTGGGTACACGAGCCCGGCAATGTTGCATCGTTTGGGTGCAGTAGCAATTGCAATTGCCCAGACTGTCCGTTGCACCCAGAATGTGAAATTTTATCGTTGGATGCGCCCAAAACCATTGCAGCAGACTGTGAGCTTAGGTAAGAACTTACCACCGGCTTGAAACAACTTTTCGGTAATTGAAATGCAAAGGAGTGTTACACGACATTGGAAGGCTCTAAGTGCATGAAAACGCATTAGCCAGCCCAAATAGGCCGGATTCCTATCGACACAATTGTATCGGATTGTAACAAGAGCCAGTCAAACGCGCGAAATAGAGCATGTTTTCAGTTCATTGACTGTTCATGGTACAGAACGAAGTAAGATCAACAAGAACCGTGTTTCCTTTTGATAAGAAAGGATTTTGTTACAAGATGTTACTACAAAAGGAAGTGATAACTAATTGATAATCAACTTAAAGAATGACCCAGGACTTATAAAATTGATTGCTCATCTCCTACCCTTCAGGATACGGCTGGACATTTCGTCCTCAGGTTGGGCGAGCTTAAAACCCGGATGTTTAAAAAAAATGAAAAATACTTCTATGGAATTTCTTCGCAGGCAGCTCTTTGATGAAAAAAACTTGATTTGTCCTTTATTGATTGATGACGGATTATTGCGTAATCCTGATGAGCAGCATCAGCTTTCAGAAGAGATAAGGAAAGAAATCTTTTTGCAGTTCATTGATGGCTTGGCACGCTACAGCAGCTACCTGCCGCCAGAATTCGAATATAACCTTCAAGATTTGCCTCTAACGCTTTCGTCACCGTCTTGGACTGGATACTTGTCTCCGGAAAAAAACAATAAGGTAATGGTCATCGGGCCAACACCTATTGTAACGAAAGACTATTTCCAGTGCTCTTACAATTTTCATAGTGAGGCGCAAAGTTGGGATCACTTCAACAGAGCAAATGCAACTCTTCTATTCCGTTATGTTGCTGAACTATTGGGAGAAATTTATGACGCCACGCCGGAAGTGATGTTGGGTCAAGCTTACTTTACCCATGTCTTTCCGATTGGATCTCGCTTTCTGAAAGAGATTCGTAGACAGCCTGACGGACTTATCAAAGAAATTGTCACGCCCTGGAGTCAAATCCGCGCAGCGTACGCTCGGGATCACCTGCAGAACGAAATACAAGCTGTCAATCCTAAATTGATTCTCGTACTCGGCCGCGAAGCATTTTTTGAGGTCAAAGATGCGCTAAGCCTAGCTGGTGCGTTGGAATTTTTAAAGGTTGGTCAGCCAGGCATCAAGCAGGAACGCATTCGTGCTATAAAGTGGAAGAACATTAATATCGTGGGAATTCCGCACATTGGGTCCAATAGGAATCGGAAATTTTGGCGGCGAAATGTTGAGGAGATCGGTAAAACGGTTGCTTACCAGCTTTCGTTGGATGAGAATTGGAGGCCGTATTATTAAGTGCAAATGTCTTCGTTCTATTTCGAAAGCTTTCCAATAAATAGATTAACGGTTTTCACTATTTGCTTCCTTCGGTAATTGAGGAATTCCTGATAATTATCTAATCTCCACAGCTCGGTATCTTCAGGGAGGTTGTGGTGATCAAGAATTTCTTCGCCACGCTTGTCAACAACTTCTACCAGGTATTTTTTTGGCTCTTTGTTGCTGATGTTGCGATTGGTCTTACCTCCAATAAATGCAAGGTTTGCAATCTCGTTTATTTCCTTTCTATCAAAGCCTAATTTTCTAAGTAGAGATTTTGGAAAGATGTGATGAAATTGTAGAGCGTGTGCTTTCCCGATAAGCTTTTCTGAAATTGCTAGTCCAGTAAACCAGTCCTTGATTTCCTTTTGTTTTGCAATGAAGAACAACATACTGAAATAAGGACTTCTTCTGTTCTTATTCTTTATCTCATCAACTGACACCATGAAATCTTTGACCTGAAGTTTTAGGATCGCCAACAACTCGTCTAAATTCTTGGTACGATGCAAGGCAGACAAGTCACTATCAAGCAAGCCCTCGCTAGAACCAAGACCATAGCGGCCTTTCATGTGGGCTACATAAAACCACAGCATGAGTTTTCGGACGTCTTCTTTTGATAGTTTTTCATTTTGCTGAACTGCGTAGTATGCAAGTGGTACCAACAAGAAAGGTGATCCTAAAAGGCGCAGATTTTCGATACGCGCATTGTTCTTCAATAGGTTGATAGCGAACCGAAGTCCGACTTGTGTTTTCTCCCACGCTTCTTTGAAGTCTCCGATCTTAACACGATTTACCGTTTTGAATTTGCTTTGATTGGTGGCGAAGGCAACAAGGGTCTTCACCAAAATACCAGTGTCCATCAGGTAATCAGCGTTGTTATCAAACTCTTTCGAGAATGAGTCAATTTCGCCGATAAATCCTTTCCATTTTGAAGTGATCTGAGCCAAAGCCAGATCCGATCCTCTCAACTTTGCACCGAGTGAATTGACCCTTACGAATATCTCGGTAACTTCTTCGTAAGATAAATTCTTATCGAGTATCTGCATGACGTATTGGTAGTCCTCGATCTTCTTAAGGTTGCGTATTCGCTCCGTGTATTTATCCCAGTTCGGATCGTCAGAATTTATTCCAAGAGGTTTCAATAGTTGTGATTCCGTTTTTTTGAAGACATCCGAAACTGAAACCCAACTTGGATCATTTTTTAGTGATCTGGAGCCAACAACAAAGGTGCGTCTTCTCAATTCCTCCACCAGATCAATTTCTTCGTCATTCTCGTCATCATCGTCATCGTCATCGTCATCATCGTCTACTTCTGTTACGTCCTCAGCCGCGAGGATGTCCGGGTGATTGAGATTAAAAAGTATCTCAATGGGTCTTCGTTTGTTCCGTACAACAATTGGACTTCCGGTGAGGATTGCAGTCAAACTGGTAAGTCGTTGTTGGCCATCCAATAGTAAAAGCCTTCCAGACAATGGATTGTTTGAAACACCGCTAACCTGTAAGCTGCGGTCATCCATGCTGGGGTCTGCTTCCCACACTAAGATTGCTCCGGATGGATAGCCTCGGTAGAGAGAATCCAACAAGTCGCGAACTTTTACAGCGGTCCACACATACCTACGTTGCATTTCGGGTAACGCGAGTTCTCTTGAGGTAACTTTACTTACCAGTTGTTTTACGCTGATGTCTTGTTTTGGCATGGTATTGGGTTATTCAAAATTGCTAAGACTAGTCAATCCATTGTACAATGTCAGGACATTCCTCATAAACTTTCCTAAGCGCTCTTGCAATCCTGGACTCTTTATCATTTATCGTAATAACTAAAGTATCGATAGCGCGTGTTAATGGAATCAACGCCCATAGATAAACGAATTTATTTCTTTTTTCCTCGAAGGATTCAAGAGCAAGTTCATTAGTTTCTTGCTCTTCAAAATGTACCATCTTCGATTTTATAAATTCATCAAGTTCTAAACAAACGACTGTCCATCCC
>JAEYXN010000106.1 GCA_023431285.1 Bacteroidota bacterium | reverse complement strand
AGGTAGTCCATTGGTCATGCGATATACTGCGTATGGCTCGAAAATGTTCCTGTCGTTGTTAAAGTAAAAGCGATTACTGAAGTGAAAAATAAAGGACTGAAAGGGGTCTATTTTTGTAATGCGGAATGCATCCTGACTGATGTAAGATGGCGCAAATATTACAGGGAGTGAGAACCCTGCGTGGAATGTGTTCAGGTGTACGGAAAGCCCCGCGTTGCCCAGAACTGACATGTTGTTTTCCAGCAGAGTTGTCAGTGCAGGATCATTGAAGCCCTCAAGTCGTTCAAGATCAACGGAGTTGGACGCTATTCCCCCCGACATTCCAAAGCGTACGAATGATTGCGGAGCAAGGGGAATATTATAGCTAAGGCTAAGCATCCCTCCCGAGCTGTGCAGAAGACCTTTTTTATCATCGGTGGCATTGAATCCGAAGCTGATACGTCTGCTGATAGGGGTATGAAAGGTGATGTTTGCGATCTGAGGACCATCCTTTATCGTAGCCCATTGCTTCCGGTAAATGAATGACACTGAGGCGCGACCGTCGATTCCAGCGTAAGACGGATTGAGTAAATAGGGATTGAGATAGAAGTGCGCGAAATTAGTCTGGTCCTGGGCCAAAACGCAACGGGAGCAAAGCAAGATCAAACAGACCAAAAAATGTTGACGCTTCATTCGTTAGGTTATGGCTTACTCGTTCAAAAAATTACGCAATATTGTTTTTGCTCAATATTGCTCCCAACTTCCTCCAAAAATAGGACTTAATTTACAAATAAATTAAGACCAAATCATAGCTTAACCTACATGACGAAGAACCGCGGTAGTAACAGGATGTTTGTTGTTCGACTATTGACAGCGCTACTCGTCGTCGTTTCGTCGCAGGTAGTCGTGGCGCAGAAGTATACGCTGGGGATACGTGCCGGTGGTTCTATTACATGGCCTGGCTTCGGTGACCCGGAATCGAAAGATGTTTTTAACCGACGAATGAAGCCTGGCGTTCAAGGTGGAATTCTTATAGGGTTTCCCTTACGTGATAATTACGATCTTATTCTGGAAGGTGGCATGTCGCAACGAGGACGGATACTTACCTTCAATCAGGGTCACGAGTGGCAGAATTCAACCACTTATCGGATGGTCGATATGGGTATGATGTTGAAGAGATCGTTCACATTCATGTTAAAGAAAGATACTCCTACTGACGCATTCATAAATATTGGCCCGCAGATCAATTATTGGATGAGCTCTGTTGGTTACATCCGTGTAGGAGATGGCCCGAAATACAGGTATGATATGATCTTCGGCGATGGCGAATATTCCGGCGATGATTATGCTATGCGCGTTCAGGATGTTAATCGATGGCTGTTTTCTCTCGGTATTGGCGCAGGATTCAAGATGCCTCTGAGGGAGGGTAAGCATCTTGTTACTGAAGTCAGATTTATCTCCGGACACACATTTCTTGGCAAGGAAACAAGTTCATATCAAGGTATGAACGGAATTCTGTGGGGCGACGGCAACATGCAGGATACAATGAAAACGAATCTCAAGACAATTAATCTTACGGTAGCGTATACGTTGGATGTCGATGTAAAGGAGTCACGGAGGGGAAAAAGCACTATCAATAAACGAATGAAGAAGGCCAAGTGATGTGGGAATATCGTGCTTGCCTATCGCGAAAGAAAAACTTTTAACCTGCCATCGTGGAATTGGTAGATGCTACTATTTAAACCTGATTGTTCTAATCGCAGAAAGAAGTTGGCGCTGGTGGACTTCTGAAAGTTCGTACCCGCTGATGGTTAACCTCATCCCATCGACGTCATGAAAAAAAACGCCGGTGCTTCCTTCCTTAACTTGTTTTGGATCCACAACTTTTGCAACGTGTCCGTCGATGATCATCATTTTGATATCGTGCTTTTCCGGGTCTGCTGGCAGCTCGGAAGAGAACATGCCCAGGTCGACATAAGCAAACTCATCCTGAGACATTCTCAGTTCTCTTACATACGAATCGTATCCCTGGACTTCGACAACGTTCCAGTGTAACGGCGCTTTCATAGTGAACTTGCCAAAATCCAGCCTCTGTGAACTATCTTCGTCATCGGAGCACGCAACGAGGAGAACGCATATAGGAAGTAGGGCAAGAATGTTTTTCATAACACACGCTTTATATGTTGACACCCCTCATCTTCGATTGGTTGGAATATCTTCTGAACCCGTTGTCGATTTGTCCTGAGACCGGTAAACGCCATATCTATTTGCAAGCGCCATTTTTCATCCAGGATAATCGATATTACCATGTCTCGTACAAACTTCGGGTGAGAGGCCGAGGTAATGGAGGCCCGATAAGCAGTCATCCCGCAATGACTGGGTTCGTTTTTCGTCGTTACGATGAGGGGACCCACAGCAACATTTAGAGATTATTTGTAGTCCTCCACACTGTTCGGACTTTGAGTGGATGTTTGACAAGGCCGGGTTCAAGGTCTCAAACGCCGATTTCTATTCGAAATTCTAATAGGATGGCGGGCCGCTAAATGGGAATGGTTATTTGAAAAACAGAATCAGGGTTTTGATTTCAATATTGAAATAGTAATTTAGTATGTCTACAGTGATTTAGGGTTTATCCCAGGTGCCGCCACCGAGTTACGCATTATCGTTCTATCACCTAAATACTACTACGATGCAGGAGAAACTGATTCCGTTGGCCAAAGGCATGATCAAGCACATTCCCGGCGTAAAAGAATTGATGGGTAGGAAGACGGGAGGCACTGATCAAAGCCGTTATTGTTATACAGTCTGGCTTAGGCATCTGATCAATTACAATCGGGTAAGAAAGGGAATACCAAAAAAGGTGGCGGAGATTGGCCCTGGGGATTCGCTCGGTATTAGTCTGGCTGCGCTGGTTTCCGGATGCGAGGAACTACACGCGCTGGATGTGATCAAATACTGGGACAATAAACGCAATCTTCAGATCTTCGATGAACTGGTAGAGCTTTTCAGAAAAAAGGAAAAGCTGCCGGATAGTTCCGAATATCCCCTTGTTCGTCCCGAGATGGAAGATTATTCGTTTCCGTCATACATAATTTCAGAAGAGCAACTGGAGAAAGCGCTGGCTCCTGAGAGAATTGCGGCAATTCGTGCGCAGGTTGCTGATATAAACAATCCGAACAACACGTATATACGCTATAATATTCCGTGGTATGAGCCAACGATTATCAGGAATGAGTCGATGGATTTTGTTTTTTCTCAGGCGGTATTCGAACATGTAGAAGACCTGGAAAACACTTACAGCGCCATGCGAAAGTGGCTTAAACCAAATGGTATAATTTCTCACGCAATAGATTTCAAATGCCACGGTACTTCGAAGGAGTGGAACGGCCACTGGACTTACACTGATTGGGAGTGGTCAATCATTCGGGGAGGAAAGAGCTTCCTGATCAATCGCAGGCCACTGTCCGCACATTTACAACTTTGCGAAAAGCATGGTTTTAAGGTTCTGCACACGGACCTTGCAAAAAAAGAAAATCACCTTCGCCGAGATGAGCTTGCACCTTCATTTGCAAAACTCTCGGATGAAGATCTGACCACGAGTGGTCTATACGTACTCGCCGAAAAGGTTTAGTTGTTCATTAGCCCATCTAAAGCGCAGACCGTTAATTCGGTTTGCGCTTTTCTTTTAGTGATACATGGATCAGATTGCCGGCACTCATCAATTCTGGTCGGACTTTACCGTAAATTCCGTTCCACATTTTTTGCACTTTTTGTTCGTTGTAAAGAACAATGGATAGCCTCCGAATAGTAATGATGCAAAGAAAAATCCAACGATTTCTTTTACACTTTTGACCGACTTGAAGCCAGAATAGAGTTCATCCGAATTGCATTTAGGGCACTTGATTAGGTTACCTTCATCATCAACCAGTTTCTGCTGATCATTCTTGATCATTATTTCATTTGCACGCTCAGCGTCAATGGGACTGACCGCGACCTTTATTCCGCCGGCGGTGATATTGTAAAGAGGATTCAGATGAATGATGTTTTCATCGAGAACATAAGAAGGGATTCCTTCATGCTCAAGAAGAGATCTTAACATGTGGGCTTCAATCGCGTTGTCGAATGTTCGAAGGATATGCATTTGAAATGATGACAATCGTTCATGAGAGGGTGCTCGGGTTGATTAAGAGACTACGTCAATAATGAAGGAGATCTCAGCGAATATAAGGTTTTTTCAGAGCTATATGCCAGCCCTTAACCGGGAAACTCAATCTTCTTTTGCAATAGACTCTGCTGAAAAAGATGTAGCATGATACCGTCTTTCAAACCTACCTCGGGAACGAGGATCGAATTAGAGTGCGCCCACTCCATCACTTTGATGTAGATGTTACTCGCAGGGATGATAACATCAGCGCGGTCGGGGTTCATTTGCAACTTGAAGATGCGCTCGTCGATACTGAAACCCGATATCATTTCGCGAATCTCCTTTACTTTCCGAAGAGACATTGTCTTACCCGGGGCATGTTTCGCGAGCTCAAAGATCTTACTGATGTTCCCACCAGTACCTACAGCGGTGACTTTACCATATTCACGTCGAACATTCTCTTTGATCCACTTTTCCATATCCTCCCACATAATGGGCGAATCGTGACGCTCAAGAATTCGTACTGAACCAATCTTGAATGATCTTGTCTTGACTTTTTTGCCTCCGTAATAGATGTTAAGTTCTGTACTTCCGCCACCAACATCAATGTGCAGGTACGTCTTATCGGTGAGGTAGGAGCTGATGGCCTTGTTTATCATTTCGGCCTCTCTGTTTC
>JAEYXN010000075.1 GCA_023431285.1 Bacteroidota bacterium | reverse complement strand
GTATGGGAACCACCTACAACAGCCTGATCGCTGGTGACATTAACTCCGCTTATGCGACCCTGTATTGCACCCGACACTGTGGCCCCCCGAACATCTGGTTCACTTGAAATAACAGAGACCACACCACAGATCGTTGATTTCCTTTCTACACCGTATCCGATCACCACAAGCTCTGACAATGAAGCGACATCATAAGACATTTGCACTCCACGCACCATTCCATGTAAACCGATAGCGAAATCGCTGACACCTTCCGGCATAGGCAGCGGTTGTTTCACACGGATCATTTCATCGGTGGTGTTTCGGATCACAGAGTCCACCGCAATAAACGACGTGTACTTTGTAAGAAGATTATACTTTAAACCGAGACGTGTCACCTCACGTTGCACATCGACTTCCTTATCCTCGAAACGTGCGCCAAAGTCGGACAATTCCTTTACCTTGTGGCGTGCCCACAGATAGCGAAGCGCACGGTTTTCACCATGAGCTGCCTGAGGTATAACGTCGAAGCTTTTTTCCCATCGTGATGTGCCCGAGTATCCTGTCACACGAATAGACCCTCTCTTGTTATTCCTGTACTTTCCATAAATGATGACCGGTCTTTCAGCAAACACGTCCGGAATGGATTTCGGCTCGACATCATAGACATCCCAACCTTCATACTCAACCTTAATATTTGTAAGCACGGGGTTCCGTACAAAATCAATAAATTTTTTCCCCATGGTCTCCGCTTCGTTTTCGTTAGTCACAATGAATGGTTCTCCCATGCCGGCATAAGCAAGTCCTTCTATGAGATGACGATTGACTGAAGAGCCGATCCCGATGGCAAACAGGTTCGCATCGCCGAGGTTATCGCGTACCAGCTTAAATGCTTCCTCTTCAACGGTGACGTAACCATCCGTGACAACCACAAATGATCGCGACATGCCTTCGTGTTTTTTGACTGATAAGGCACTTTGCAAAGCGTTTATAAGCCGCGTACCACCACCACCATTCTGCTGTCCTAGTTTGTTCGTGGCCCACGCGATGTTGGCGTCTGTTGCAGTCATTGATGTGTTGAACAGGAAAGTATTTCCACTTTCAAAAACCATTACATTAAAGCGATCGCGGGGATGAAGGGAACTCAGCAACTTCTTCATCAGCACTTTTGTAACTTCAATGGGAAACCCATGCATTGAGCCAGAAATATCTACGATGAAAATGTATTCAAGGGGAGGGATCTGATCGGGTTTGGGTGCTTCCGGCGGCTCTACCATTAACAAAAAGAAATTCTCGTCCTTTCCTTCGTTGAGCAGCACTCCTGATTGGACCTGTCCTCCTCTGAGACGATAGGTAATGATGACGTCTCTGTTACCACCCTCTGGCTCTTTCAACATGAATGTTGCGCGATCATTCGCAGAAAACTCAATTGACATTTTATGAGAACGACACGACATTTTTGATATCGGTATTCCTGTCTGAATGACACCCCTCAGATCGAAAGAGTATCCAGGAGCTTCACCTTCATGCTGGTATGGATTTGCGGCCCAGCGCTCACTTTCATTTTCTTTTGTGTCAGGGTTCTCCGAGTATCTCGGACCTACTACCGAAGGATAAACAAACTCATAAGTGCCTTCGGAAGAAGGTACCAGTTCAGTATACTGCAGATCAACTTTGATGGTATCGCCCGGAAGGATGTTGCCCACTGACATTTGAAAAACATTGGGTCGCATTTGTTCCAGCAGGGACGCTGTCTTTCCTTCCGATTTCGCCTTCTGATATTCTTGCTTAGCCTGTTCCTTTTCGCGGATCGCCGCAGTGATTTTCCTTGATCCCACTATCATGCTCATACCATATACCGCTGCCCTGGTGGATGCAGGAAAAACATAGATTGCCTCAATAGGTTTTGATCCCCGGTTTACATAAACCTGACGAATGTTTACATCGGCGATCACGCCTGAAATATTTGCGATCGCCGATGTCTTCAGAAGAGGCATTTGCTCTTCGCCAGTATCGTCGCTGGTGATTATGAAATATGGTGATATCGTTTTCTCAGGATCGTCCGCAACGCGCATATGTCCAAGATGCGAGCCGGTTTCTTCAGTGACGAGCATTTCCTGTGTCGTGAATCCCACGAACGAAAAGACCAGCGTTGATCCAACCGGTGCCTCAATGCTGTAGTTTCCATTGAAGTCTGTCGTCGTTCCAATCGTTGTGCCTTTGATTAACACATTCGCGCCTGCGATTGGTAATCCATCCTCCGGACTGGTAAGGATGCCCTGAATGACGCGTGTCGGGGTCTGGCTGAATAGCGGTATCGCTATCAGGATGAGCATGCTGAGTAGAAGTGGCCTCATAGGGATGATTTTTAGGTTTCTTATGAGATGCCGCCCTTATACCGATTCCATAAAGCGCTAAAATGTTTTTTTTCAGATTCCCCATTTGAAGCTACGTTTCAATCGTTTGTATGACTACGTGATTTTAATTTCATGAATTCGGGGGAACTGCCGTATATTGTCGGGATTTCTGAGAATCAACTTGAAAGAAATGAATGCGGGATTAAAAGTGCTCGTCACCGGTTCGGCCGGTTTCATAGGAATGCATACTGCCTTACGACTGCTGAAGGAAGGCTACGATGTTGTCGGTCTCGACAACATCAATGACTACTACGCGGTCCAGCTGAAGTGGGATCGCCTCAGGGAGACTGGCATCGACAGTGAGAAGATCAGTGACGGCAAGATGGTGTCAAGCACCAAGCACTCGAACTACCGCTTCATCAAGATGGATCTCGCGGATCGCGCAGGTATCCTGAAGCTTTTTGCTGATGAGAAGTTCGACTATGTGATCAACCTCGCTGCGCAAGCTGGTGTACGTTACTCGATCGAGAACCCTTATGTATATGCTGAAAGCAATGTCACTGGTTTCCTCAACCTCCTGGAAGGCTGCAGACAGAATAAGGTGAAACATCTTGTGTATGCCAGCACATCAAGTGTGTATGGGCTCAACACGGATACGCCATTCTCTGAAGAAACGCCTACGGAACATCCGATGTCATTGTATGCCGCCACGAAGAAGGCAAACGAAATGATGGCGCATAGCTATAGTCATTTGTTCGGCATCCCTACAACGGGCCTGCGATTCTTTACCGTGTATGGTCCTTGGGGGCGCCCAGACATGGCGTTGTTCCTTTTCACTGACGCGATCATTCACGACAAGCCCATCAAAGTCTTCAACGGTGGGGATATGCTACGCGACTTTACTTTCGTGGACGACATCGTGGAAGGTATCGCGCTGAGTATGGCGCGTCCTGCGGAACCAGACCCTTCATGGGATGGCGCCAATCCGAACATTCCTACATCGTCTGCGCCCTACCGCGTGTTTAATATTGGTAACTCGAAGCCTGTGAGGCTGACTAGTTATATCGAAGAGATCGAACGTTCCCTTGGGAAGCCCGCTATCAAACAAATGATGCCGATGCAACCCGGTGATGTTCCGGCTACTCATGCGGATGTGTCTGCGTTATCAGAGTGGGCGGGGTATAAGCCGACGGTGAGTATTGAGACGGGGGTGAAGCAGTTTACGGAGTGGTATTTGAAGTACTACGGAGAGAGGAAGTAGTCAGCCGGTCGGCCGGACGGCTGGACAGCCGGTTGGGGGATCTGCAAGGCTTGCGGGCCTTCTACTCCATGAAGAAATTGTTATCCTGTGGGTTCCCATTAAGTGGCCAGGGGTGAGCGGGAGAAGAATGGGTCAGCCGGTCGGCCAGGCGGCTGGGCAGCCGGTTGGGGGATCTGCAAGGCTTGCGGGCCTTCTACTCCACAAAGAACTATTAGTAACACTCCAGAGGAGCAGACATCCCACACTATCTAGTGTCGACTGACCGGCTGACGGGCTGACTGGCTGACTGGCCGCCCTTCTATATGAAAGACATCTCCCATCTCTATCACCCTTTTTCTATCTTACCACACAAAATTCAACTTTTTGATCAACGTAACAAAAACCTTCCTCCCTCCTTTTGAAGAGTACAACAAATATCTTCAGGGAATCTGGGAAAGGAACCATATCACCAACCACGGACCTCTGGTCAATGAGCTTGAGCATCAGCTGAAAGAATACCTTGGTGTACGCCATTTCTTTTTTGTGAGCAATGGCACTGTGGCGCTACAGATCGCATTGAAGGCACTCGATGTTGAAGGGGAAGTCATTACCACCCCCTTCTCCTATGTAGCCACCACATCGTCCATTGCATGGGAGAACGCGCGGCCTGTCTTCGCAGATATCGATCCCGTTACTTTAACGATAGATCCCGCGAAGGTAGAAGCATTGATCACACCTGAGACTCGGGCCATCCTTGCCACACATGTTTATGGCATTCCCTGCGACGTGACAGCTATTGCTTCCCTCGCAGCGAAACATAAACTCAGAGTAATCTATGATGCTGCCCACGCGTTCGGAGTGAAGTACAAGGGAACACCATTACTTTCATTCGGTGATATTTCGACAATCAGTTTTCATGCAACAAAACTATTTCACACTGTGGAAGGTGGAGGAATCGCTACCAACGACGACGACCTTGCACATCGCATTTCCTATATGCGGAACTTCGGTCATAATGGTCAGGAGGCCTTCTGGGGACTCGGCATCAATGGTAAGAATTCAGAGGTGCACGCTGCCATGGGACTGTGCAACATTCCATATATCCCGGCAATCATGGAGCGAAGGAAATATTTGTGTGAGCTTTACGATTCCTTCCTGGAGGAGAAGAACATCAAACTCTTCCGTCCTTCCGTTCCGTCGTCAGTAGACTACAACTTTGCATATTATCCGGTGGTTCTCGAATCCGAGAAGGAGCTTCTCGCGGTCAAAGACAATCTTAACGCTTCGGACATCTATCCACGTCGTTACTTTTATCCCTCGTTGAATCAACTGCCCTATTTAGGAAATCGCGCGCAGTGTCCCGTGGCTGAATCGATATCCAGTCGGGTATTGTGCCTTCCACTGTATCATGATCTTTCCGGGGAATCGGTTCGCAGAATATGCGCGATCATTGCTACCGCGTTGAAGTACTAGCGCGACGCGTAGTAGTGATAGATCTTCGAGATTCCGTCACGGAAAAACACTATGGGCTTATACCCCAGCAGTGACGTAATCTTACTGATATCTGCTTTGGAATGTTTTACATCACCGGGGCGCTCAGGGCCATGGGTTGCCGCTATGTCTTTCCCTGATATCTTTCTCAGTTGCTCTACGAGGTCATTTAAAGAAGTCTGCTCACCACATGCCACGTTGTACACCTGGTTCAGAGCTGCGGGATTCTCTGTGAACAGTGCGCGCATGTTAGCCTGTACAGCGTTATCCACGTAAGTGAAGTCACGGCTGTTGATCCCATCGCCGTTGATCAATGGCGACTTGCCTTCGATGAACGCCTTGCAAAACAGGGGTATTACGGCAGCGTAAGGATTATCCGGGCTTTGTTTTGGGCCGAAGACATTGAAGTAACGCAGTCCGACGTAATTCAATCCGTACGTCTTTTGGAACACATCAGCATAGAGTTCCATAGCATACTTCGTGATTGCATAAGGACTCAACGGTTTCCCTATACGCTCCTCCTTCTTGGGAAGGTCAGGGCTGTCGCCATAAGTACTTGACGAACATGCGAGCACAATCCGTTCAATACCATTCTCGACAGCGGCAAACATGATGTTAACAGTGCCGTCGATATTGACAGCCGTTGAAAGCATTGGATTCTTAATAGATCTGGGTACTGATCCGAGGGCTGCCTGATGGGAGATGGCATTAAACCCCTTCGTCAGATCCAGCATCCTGTCATAGTCCCTGATATCGGCCTGGAAGAACTCAAATTTGTTATGGCCCTCGAACTCCTGGATGTTTTCATAGTAGCCGTTCGACAGATCATCGATTACCCGAACAGTTTCCACGCGCGGATCATTGAGCAGCGTTTCTGTAAGATTTGAGCCAATGAATCCAGCGCCTCCAGTAACAATAACTTTCAAGCCCATACTATTTTTTTTGTCAGCTAAAGGTGTAAAAATAGAAAGTCGCATTGCATTTGGAAAGCAGTGCGACTTTCAGTGTTAAAAAATCAGGACCAGCGATCTTATTCGTGATAGTTGAAGATGCGGAATCCACCCTGTTTGAGGTGAGACTCTCTGCGCATCAGGTCAAGATCTGAATCCACCATCTCTCTGAGGAGTTGGTTTACATCATATTTTGGCTCCCAGCCAAGGATCTTCTTCGACTTGGTAGGATCACCAAGAAGAAGATCTACTTCAGTCGGCCGGAAGTAACGCGGATCGATCGCAAGAACTTCGTCGCCGGGACGCAGCTTGTTTTCCTCAATGACAGGCTTCACTTCTTCCACGATCGCGACTTCATCCACTCCTTTGCCTTTGAACGCGAGCGTTACGCCTACATGTTCAAATGCACGGATCAGGAAGTCACGAACAGACGTCGTCGTACCAGTAGCGATGACATAATCATCGGGTTTGGACTGTTGGAGGATCAGGTACATTGCTTCGATGTAATCGCGGGCATGCCCCCAGTCGCGTTTGGCATCGATGTTACCCATATAAAGCTTTTGCTGAAGGCCGAGTACGAGTCGTGCTACAGCGCGTGTGATCTTTCTTGAAACGAATGTCTCACCACGGAGCGGAGACTCGTGGTTGAAAAGGATCCCATTGCAAGCGTACATGTTGTAAGCTTCGCGATAGTTGACGGTGATCCAGAATCCGTACATCTTGGCAACCGCATACGGAGAGCGAGGATAGAACGGTGTTTTCTCAGACTGAGGGATCTCCTGAACTTTACCGTAAAGCTCAGATGTCGAAGCCTGGTAGATGCGGGTCTTCTCGGTGAGACCGAGGATACGCACTGCTTCCAGAATCCGTAGAGTACCTATTGCATCAGTGTTGGCAACATACTCGGGCATATCGAAACTCACGCGCACGTGGCTCATAGCCCCCAGGTTGTAAATTTCGTCGGGTTGAATTTCCTGAATAAGACGAATAAGGTTCGTTGAATCGGTAAGATCGCCGAAGTGCAGTTTCATTCGCGCGCCTTTATCGTGCGGGTCCTGATAAATGTGGTCGATCCTGTCGGTGTTAAACAAGGACGACCTTCTCTTTAAGCCGTGAACCTCGTAACCTTTGTTCAATAAAAACTCAGCAAGGTAGGCTCCGTCCTGACCCGTGATTCCGGTAATAAAAGCTTTTTTCATGTTATGCGCTGTATGCTATTACGTTTTTGAGAAAATCCTGATATGTTTTTTTCAATCCTTCTTCAAGAGTGGTGGCATGTTTGAACCCGAGTGCGTGAAGGCGCGAGCTGTCCATAAGCTTGCGTGGCGTGCCATCCGGTTTGGATGAATCGAAGGAGATCTGACCTTCATATCCTACGACAGCTGCAATGCGGTGCGCGAGCTCGAGGATGGTCACCTCTTCACCTGTGCCCACATTGATCAACTCAGGATTCTCATAATTTTCCATGAGGAAGAAACATGCTTCTGCAAGGTCGTCAGAGAACATAAACTCACGGAGAGGTTTGCCTGATCCCCAGATCTTCACTTCTGGTTTTCCTTCCACCTTCGCTTCGTGAAATCTTCTGAGCAATGCAGGAAGGACGTGTGAGTTTTCAGGATGATAGTTATCGCCGTATCCGTACATATTGGTAGGCATGGCGCTGATAAAACGGCTACCGTATTGTTTGTGGTAAGCCTGACACATCTTGATACCGGCGATCTTCGCGATGGCATAGGCCTCATTGGTAGGCTCAAGCAGTCCTGTGAGCAAGCTGTCTTCCTGGATAGGCTGAGGTGCAAACTTCGGATAGATGCACGAGGATCCGAGGAACAGAAGCTTCTTCACTTTGTTGAGATGAGCTGCATGGATAACGTTGGCCTCAATCATGAGGTTGTCGTACAGAAATTCCGCCGGGTAAGTATTGTTGGCGTGAATCCCTCCTACTTTCGCTGCCGCAAGAAAAACGTATTCCGGTTTCTCTCTTTCAAAAAAGTCATTCACCTGCGAGGTGACGCGCAAATCCACGACGCTACTAGGCGCGTGGACAATGTTTTTGTAGCCTTTTCGCTCAAGACATCGTGCGATGGCCGATCCGACCATTCCCCGGTGCCCGGCGACATAAATCTTCGAATTAAGTTCCATCAAGCTGAGATTCGGTTAAAGTCCAATACTATAGAAGTTCAAATATACAAAAATCAGTGTATGACACGGGGTTTCCACAATCCATAGGTATGAGTGACATGCGAAGCCGTTTCAGAAAGAAAGCGGAAAAGGCTGTAGATGTTGAGATAAATCGATTGCGTGGTGATTATGGCATTTTATCATTTACAAGCGGAAATTATTGGCTTGTGACGCTTAAATAATGATGCCGGCCCGAGTTCCTTACAGGACGATGAAAAACGGGTTCAGAAGATCGGGCTTGTTGTAGACGAGCTGTTCCTTAGAGTCAGCTTGCAGGACCTTCAATCCTACTTCGCTGACAATAGCATGGGCTGCAGCAGTGTCCCACTCCATTGTTGGTGCGTAACGTGGATACACATCCGCCTTTCCTTCCGCCATTAGCATGAATTTGAGACTACTGCCTTGCGAAACGAGGACTGGCTGGACAAGCTGATCAATAAAATCTGTTGTTTCCTGATTCAGATGCGAACGCGATGCAACAACGCGAAGGGCAGGCGCCGAAAGATTAACGGCATCTCTCCTCGGGAGTGCGGTGTCCTTACCGTTGTGGCGCTTAAACGCACCGTTGTTCTCAGACGCAAAGAATAACTCTCCGGTCACAGGAACAGCGACCACGCCAAGCACGGGCTTTCCGGCGTGGATCAATGCGATGTTCACAGTGAACTCACCATTGCGTTTGATAAACTCTTTGGTTCCGTCGAGCGGATCCACCATCCAGAAGTACTCCCACTTTGAACGTTCCTCGTAAGGGATCGTCTTCCCTTCTTCGCTGAGCACCGGAAGGTTTGTGGCTTCCAGGATCACCGAAATCACACCGTGCGCTTTCCGGTCTGCTATCGTGAGGGGAGAATTGTCTCCTTTGGCTTCCGCCTGAAAATCTCCAGAGTTGTACACATCCAGGATGACCTTACAGGCCTCTTCAGCAGCGACGATGGCGGTAGGCAGATGGTGATCAATATTCAATGCGAGATTCTTTAGTTTGGTCAGACGATCATCCCTGCGGCAACTGTTTCATTTGTGCCTTCATCAACCAGAATCAGACTTCCTGTAATCCGGTTCTTGCGGTAGCTGTCGAAGAACAACGGCTGGGCTGTACGTATTTTTACCCGTGCGATGTCATTCATACTCAGCTGGCCCGCATTTTCAACCCGCTGCAGGGTGTTGATATCAAGCTTGTACTGGATCTCTTTCAACACTCCCTTTACTTCGCGGGTTGTATGACGCACATAAAACTTCGAATTAAGATCCACAGGTCGCTGATTCATCCAGCACAGCATAAGATCGATATCCTGTTCTGACTGCGGGTGATTATTCGGCTTCGCGATGATATCACCGCGGCTGATGTCGATTTCATCTTCCAGCGTCATGGTCACAGACATTGGTGCGAATGCTTCTTCAAGTTGGGTATCGCCAAAGTGAATGGCTTTGATTTTCGATTGGAACCCTGACGGATAGACAACGATCTCTTCGCCGGGGCGGAATATCCCTCCGGCTACACGTCCTGCGTATCCGCGGAAGTCGTGATACTCTTTCGAATGCGGACGTACCACATACTGTACAGGGAATCTGCTATCGATGTGATTGTAATCGCTTTCGATATGAACAGTCTCAAGCATGTGCATCAGCGTGGCACCCTGATACCACGGCATTCTTTCAGAACGGTTCACAACGTTGTCACCTACGAGAGCGCTGATGGGAACGAACTGAATATCTGAAACCTCGAGTTTGGAAGAGAAGGCTTTGTATTCTTCCACGATGCGATCGAATGTTTCTTCCGCATAGTCGACGAGGTCCATCTTATTCACGCAGACAATCACGTGCGGGATCTTCAACAGGGACGCGATGTATGAGTGGCGGTATGTTTGTTCAACAAGACCTTTACGCGCGTCGATGAGGATCAGCGCCAGGTTCGCGGTAGACGCGCCGGTCACCATGTTACGGGTATATTGAATATGTCCGGGAGTATCGGCAATGATGAACTTCCGTTTCGGCGTCGCGAAGTAGCGATATGCCACGTCGATGGTGATGCCTTGTTCGCGCTCCGACTTCAATCCATCGGTTAGCAGGGAAAGGTCGACGTAGTCAAAACCCTTCTTCGCGCTAGAGGCTTCCACTGCTTCGAGTTGGTCCTCAAAGATCGACTTGCTGTCATATAGCAGCCTTCCGATCAGAGTAGATTTTCCATCATCGACAGAACCCGCGGTAGTGAAGCGGAGAAGTTGGTTGTTTAGATAAGTCATTTTTTGTTTGTCTATTCTGCGTTGAGCACAGTCGTTCCGCATCTCGTAATTTTATTCAGGCCCTTTTTGGACGTAGCAGGTTTGCCTACTCGCCTTAGAACGCTGCTGTTGTTTATGCTAGTTCCATCTTCAGTATAGCGGCACACCGAAGTAACAAGTAACAGGTAGCAGGGATCCGCTCTCCCCATAGGCGTTCTTTATAACAAAGAGCGTCTTATTTCCTGTCGTTTCAAAGAAACCATCCGAGCTTTGTTTCATCCATTGTCTTCAACCCAATTGAGAAAGCCATAAATTTTTCGGCTCAATTCAACATAAGCTGATTTCAATGTTCTGTAAATGGTCTCATCCTGTAACGACTTACAATCGTACAAGAATTCCAAATGCAATATCGTTTCATCACATTCCGCATGACTAAGAATCAGATATCTGACATAGTCAGCGTTATATTTTCTACGACCGAAACCTTCAATGATCAACGAAGTCACCGCTTTCGATGATCTTCTTATCTGGCTGCCTTCCTCAAACATTTCATGCTTCGGCAAATTCATGCTCATTCTATGAACCTCCACCGCCAGCCTCTTCGACTCCTGGTAAACCTGCAAATCTTTGTAGCCATTCATATCTCTGGAATTAGGTCTACAAAATACTCCTCCCTTACCCCCACCGCCATCCAGATAACCTGACAAACTCTGCTACCTGTTACCTGCTACCTGTTACTTGTTACTTGCTACCTGCTACCTGCTACCTGTTACCTGCTACCTGTTACCTGCTACCTGTTACCTGCTACCTGCTACCGGCTACCGGCTGACTAGCCGACTGGCCGACTGGCTACCCCTAAAAGTACCCGCTCTTCTTCCTATCCTCCATCGCTGTTTCCGAGCGCTTGTCGTCGGCGCGGGTGCCGCGTTCTGTTTTGCGGGAAGCGGCAACTTCGTCGATGATCTTTTCGAGTGTATCGGCGTCGGACTCTACGGCGCCTGTGATCGGCATGTCGCCGCAGGTGCGGAAACGAACACGCTTGCGTACAGGCACATCGTTGGGTTTCATCTTCAGCCATGGTGATGTTGACAGAAGCGCGCCATCACGTTCGATGACTTCACGCTCATGAGCGAAGTAAAGCTTTGGAATAGGGATGTTCTCGGTATAGATGTATTGCCATACATCCATTTCTGTCCAGTTGGAAATCGGGAACACGCGGAAGTGCTCTCCAATCTGCTTGCGACCATTAAACAGGTTCCACAGCTCCGGACGCTGATTCTTCGGATCCCATTGACCGAACTCGTCACGGTGTGAGAAGAACCTTTCTTTTGCGCGTGCTTTCTCTTCATCTCGACGGGCCCCTCCCATCGCAGCGTTGAACTTATATTTTTCGATAGTGTCGAGAAGCGTGACTGTCTGCAAAGCATTTCTGCTCGCACTCAGACCAGTCTCTTCCTTCACGCGGCCTTTGTCGATACTTTCCTGAACAGAGCCCACGATAAGTTTTACACCAAGCTCGTTCACAAGCCAGTCGCGGTATTCCATTGTTTCAGGAAAGTTATGTCCGGTGTCTATGTGTACGAGAGGGAAAGGTATTCTTGCGGGGTAGAAAGCTTTCTTCGAAAGGTAGGCAAGCACGATTGAATCCTTCCCTCCTGAAAACAGAAGGGCGGGATTTTCAAACTGGGCAACCACTTCGCGAATGACGAAGATAGCTTCAGCTTCAAGTTCTTTCAGGTGACTGAGATAATACTGATGACTCATCGTGTTTTCTTATTCTGTTTTCCTGTTTCTAATTTCGTGTTATTCGTGGCAGTGTGAAGTTCAGAAGTTGTTCGATTGAATCGTCCACAGACTGCAGATGCGTCGGAATATGAACATCCGGTTGAACTGGTGCTTCATAGGGTGAATCGATCCCGGTGAAATTCTTTACTTCGCCGGCCCTCGCTTTTTTGTAGAGGCCTTTCACATCGCGTTGTTCACACACCTCCAACGGTGCGTCTACGTACACTTCTACAAAGTTATCCTCTCCGACGATTGCGCGTACCTGATCGCGGTCTGCGCGAAACGGTGAGATGAAAGCTGACAGTACTATTACACCAGCGTCGAGAAGTAGCTTGGATACTTCACCGATACGGCGGATGTTTTCAACGCGCCCCTCGTCAGTAAAAGAAAGGTCCTTGTTGAGGCCCGCGCGAATATTGTCGCCGTCGAGAAGATATGTTTTGAATCCGCGCTCGAACAGTTGAGCTTCCAGTTGAACTGCCAGCGTAGATTTCCCCGAACCTGACAATCCTGTAAACCACAGAAGGCGCGCACGCTGTCCGAAGAGCATCTCACGCTGTTCACGGCTTACTTTGGTCTTTATGGGATAAATATGATTCACGCTATACCAGGTTGTAAAAGTAGGTGATGAATGTGATGCAAATTACGATATAAAGCAGTGTAAGGATCGCTCCGACTTTCACAAAGTCACGGAACGTATAGCCGCCGGGACCGTAAACCATGAGGTTCGTCTGATAACCAATGGGAGTCAGGAAATCACCGGAAGCGGCAAATGCGATTGCCACGAAGAACGGTGTCGTAGACTGTTCCATCTGCGCGGCGATAGACATAGCGATCGGGAACATAATGGATACTGCCGCAGGATTTGTAACCAGGGAAGTCAGCACGACAGTGACGACGAACAAACCCGCCAGCGCCCCGACGATGCCAAAGGTCTGCGACGCAGCGATAATTATCTCTGCCAGAAGCTTCGCCGTTCCTGACCTCTCCAAAGCCACGCCAATGGCCAAAGAGCATACGAGAACCATGAGAAGGCCAAGGTCAAGTTCGCGGCGCATTTCCGTAGAGGTTAGTACTCCCGTGAGCACCATCACAACCAGAATCCCGATGCTAACAGTAAAGATCACTGGTTCATCAATAAATGTATTAGACACCACGCTCAGTAACAATGCACCGAAACATGCATATCCAAGCCAACGGAACCATGCCGGCTGCGGCTTTTCTATCTTTTTTGTAGGTGAAACGAAATAGAGGTCACGTTCATGATCTGCGCCATCGGTTCCTTCTCCGGCGAGCAAAAGAAGGAAGTCACCACCAGACAATACCACCTCTCCCACTTTTCCCGGAAGCTGCTTTCCATTCCGGTGCACGGCAATGACTGATGAATTGAACTTTCGGCGGAAATCAGAATCTTTAACCCTTACGCCTATAAGAGCCGAGTTCGCAGGCACGACACTTTCAACAAAATGAAAATGACCCTCCGGCTCAGCAGAGTCCTGCTTTGGGATAGCCAATCCGTTGTCCTCCTTAATCAGGTTGTAAATCGCGGAGGTATTTCCCGAAAAGAAAAGGTTGTCACCTTCTCTTAATATCTCTTCCGGAGCCACGGGGCTGATGATATCTTCATTTCTGATAATTTCGACAAGGAAAAGGTCCTGAAGGTTTCTCAGTCCGCCGTCTTTAACTGTTTTGCCGATCAGTCGTGATCCGGGGAAGATCTCGGTTTCGACAATGTATTCCTTCACATTTTCTCTCAGAACTTCAAGCTTGTTCTCGTTCGACGGCAAAAGGTCGTATCCAATAAAATAGAAATAGATCCATCCCACGATCGTGACGGTAACGCCGAGGAAGAAAAAGTCCTCGAATCCCAGAAGGGGCAGATTGTACTCCTGAACGAGGCCATTCAGCACAAGGTTCGTCGATGTACCAATGACGGTAATCATCCCGCCTAATACAGTTGAATATGAAAGGGGAATCAGGAATTTCGAAGCAGGGTGGCCATTCCGTTGTGCCCAGTCCTTTACATACGGAATCATGAACGCAACGATCGGGGTATTGTTCAGGAACGCCGACACAGAAGACACGGTCAACATCATGCGGAGTAAGAACTGCTTGGGCTTCAGGTCTGGTCTGAACAGCCTGGAAAAGAGGTCAGAACCAAACACCACTCGAATCCCCGCGGTCACCAGAACAAGCAGGAAAATAAGTATGATTTGCTGATTAGAAAGCCCTTTCAAAGCATCTGAAGGCGTGATGACACCTCCCAGCAAAAGAGCCACCGTACAGAAGAAAAATGTAGTTGCAGGATTCAGTAATTCCCGGTACAACGAAAAGACCAGGAATGCAGTGACTGCTAGAACGTAAAGCTGCGTTAAATTAAAGTCCACTATTTCTGTAGGGAATCGGCCGCAAAGGTAAAATAACAACCGGGAACTCCAAATGCAGGGTCAGAATAATGGTCCTAACGACCGAACGGAAGGACATAAGCTAACCGATTAGCTCACGTAACCCTGTTTTCCGAGATCCCAGTATTTTTTTAACATGCTCAGAAACGCATCCATATCGTGGAGGTGGATCATATTCGGGCCGTCACTGAGAGCCTTTTCCGGAGTAGGGTGAGTTTCAATAAAAAAGCCATCAACGCCTGCAGCTGCGGCCGCACGTGCCAGAAAGGGTGCGAATTCACGCTGTCCTCCAGACGAACCTCCTTTTCCTCCGGGCTGTTGTACAGAATGTGTCACATCAAAAACGACAGGTGAAAACTGACGCATAATGGGCAGCGAACGCATGTCAACCACCAGGGTGTGATATCCGAAGCTTGCTCCACGTTCAGTAAGAAAAACGTTGGTGTTGCCTTCATCGCGGACCTTGTCTACCGCGTATTTCATATCCTCCGGCGCCATAAATTGTCCTTTCTTGATCTTCACAGCCTTGCCGGTGCGCGCAGCAGCCTTTAACAGATCTGTTTGTCTGCAGAGAAACGCGGGGATCTGTAATACGTCCGCCACCGTTGCCACTTCTGCGCACTGATACGACTCATGCACATCGGTCACTACAGGGGCGGCGAGATCTTTTCGCACACGCTCCAGAATCTTTAGTCCTTCGTCCTTTGAAGGTCCACGATACGAACCGGATGAAGTTCTGTTCGCTTTATCAAAAGAAGACTTGAATACGTAACCGATATCAAGCTTCGCGCATATTTCCTTTACGCGACTTCCGGTCTCCATACAAAGGTCATAGCTTTCAGCAGCACAAGGACCAGAAAACAAAACAAGCTTGTTCTCTCCTATTGTGATATCGTCGGTAATCGCGACGGGTTGTTTGAATTTATCCACAGTAAAGAAATTCAGTTTTAAGTTTTAATAGATAAGCAGCAGTGGTCACGTTGGTCGTGATAACTCTATTTTGTCAACGACTCCAGAATTCTTGCGAAGTCACCACGCGCGGCAAGCACCAGGTCCGCAACCTCACGCAATACTCCTCTTCCCCCTTTTGCATTAGTAATCAGATCAACGTTTTCTTTTATGTACGAAAATGTATCCGCGGGGCATACGCTGAGACCAGCAAACTGGAACACCGGAAGATCGTTCAGGTCGTCACCTATAAATGCAACCTCTTTCGACTTCAGACCATAGTGCTCGGCAAGTTTCTTGAATGTCGAGGCCTTGTCGAGGATACCCTGGTGACAGAAATCAAACTTCAACTCAGTGCTTCGAGCTGCGGTCACTGCGGATTCACGGCCCGAGATCGCGCCCACAATGATTCCCGCCTTCTTTAGATAACTGACGATCTGTCCATCCTTTACATTGAAATTCTTTATTTCCCAGCCTTGCTCACTATAGATGATCTTACTGTCGGTGAGCACGCCATCAACGTCAAAAAAGATGGCGCGAATATTTGCGGCCTTTTTGATCTGCTCCTTACTGTAAGCTGTTAATATGTGTTTCAATCGTTTGATTTTAAAGTTTTAACCGAAATTTCACCTGAAAATTAGAAAAAGGTTTTAATTTCCTTGCCAATAACGTCGGAAGTTGAATCTTTAAAAGAATAAGTATTCCGGCAATCATCACTGTGCATGCGCATATTCAGGTTCTTTTTCTTCCTCCTTCTTACGATCGGTCTTATTTACCTTCTCGACAATCGATGGGTGATCGCGGGAAATGGTATTCCACCACTCGGTAAATTCCTCGATCCGTTCCATGGCTTCTGGCAGAATATGGAAAGCGCGGAACGGCGATCAGACGAACTACGGATTCCCGGTTTGAAAGAAGAAGTAACGGTTTACTACGACAGTCTTCTCGTGCCTCACATCTTTGCAAAGAATCATGACGACTTGTTCCTCGCACAGGGTTTCATCACCGCCACGCATCGTCTTTGGCAGATGGAGTTCCAGACTCATGCCGCGAGTGGAAGAGTTTCTGAGATCATCGGCGATGTCGCCCTCGATTATGACCGCATCCAACGACGAAGCGGAATGGTGTTTGGCGCCGAGAACTTTGTCGAAGGCAGCAAAGCCGACAAAGAAGTGACCACCAGTCTGGAGAAGTATACCCAGGGCGTTAACGCATACATCAACTCACTCAGCTACCGTGACCTTCCGTTCGAATACAAGTTATTGGGCTACGAACCGGAACAGTGGACCTTTCTTAAGATGGGTTTGCTGTTCATGAACTTCTCTCAGACGCTGAATCGCGACGAAGCCGACCTCGAAATGACAAACGCATTAAAGAAGTTTGGCAAAGACACACTGGAACTTCTCTATGCCGAGAATGACCATCCTTCAGGAGACCCTATCGTTGATAATTCTGGAGGATGGAACTTCACGCCTGTCAGCCTGGATAGTATACCCCTTGCGTTGCCCGACGAATATGTAAACGTGAAGACTAACCGAGAGAAACTGAAGGGTGTAGGAAGTAACAACTGGGCTGTCAATGGATCGAAGACTGCTACAGGAGCGCCAATCCTTAGCAATGATCCGCATCTCAGTCTGAGTCACCCCTCGGTATGGTACGTTGTTCATCTGAACGCTCCAGGGCTGAACGTCATGGGTGGTTCTCTTCCCGGGGCACCCGCAGTGATCCTGGGATTCAATGATTCGATTGCATGGGGATGTACGAATGCGCAACGCGATCTTGCAGATTGGTACAAGATCAGGTTCCGCGATGCTTCACGTGAGGAATATATCAGTGATGGTAAATACAAAAAGTCGTCAAAGAGGATTGAGGAATTCAAGATCAGGGATAAAGAAAGCTTTTTTGATACGGTGGTTTACACACATCATGGTCCAGTCGTTTACGATCGGAACTTCAAAAGTGAAAACCAACGCTATGACTACGCGTTTCGTTGGGTTGCCCATGACCGTTCCGCAGGGCTTAAGGCATTCTACCTTCTGAACCATGCCATAAACTATGACGACTACCGAGATGCCATCAGACACTGGGTGGGCCCCGCGCAGAATTTTGCTTTTGCCTCGGTAAGCAACGACATAGCGATCACTGTTCAGGGAAAGTTTCCGGTCCGGCGAAGAAACGAAGGCAAATTCCTGCTTGACGGGACCGACACTAACACAGAATGGCAACATTATATTCCATTCGAACAAAACATCACATCTAAAAATCCTGAACGCGGATTTGTCAGCTCGGCAAATCAGTATCCGGCGGACGAAACCTACCCTTATTACATTCTGGCTGATTGGTATGAATCATTCCGGAACAGAAGGATTAATAATGTGCTCTCGAAGGGAAGTTCACTCACACCGGGAGATATGATGCAGCTTCAGAACGATAATTTCAATCTGAAGGCATCGGAGATCCTTACGCATATGCTTGCGCTTCTTGATGTATCTACTTTGAAGGGAGAGGAAAGTCGCGTAGCCGAAATGCTGACGTTCTGGGATTATATTAACTCTCGGGAGTCTGTGGCAGCCTCATACTTTGACGCGTGGTGGGACAGCTTCATGCGCATGGCCTGGGATGAAATGGTGGCATCGGACGTACCGATGGTTATGCCAGAGGATCTGAACACTATGCGGCTGATGAAGAATCACCCGGACCTGCCCTTGTGGGATATTGTAAACACAAAGGAAACGGA
>JAEYXN010000074.1 GCA_023431285.1 Bacteroidota bacterium | reverse complement strand
TTTTGTTTTATCCTCTCTGTGAACATTTAACCCAAAGCATTATGAAAACGATTCTGATTATTGATGACGACAAGGATTTCCGTTTCCTGACGAAACGTCAACTTACTGAATCCGGATTCAACTGCCTGGAGTGTAGTAACTCAGCAAAGGCATTCGAACTTCTCGAGACAGAGCAAGTCCATTTGATTTTATCTGACCTGAATCTTCGGAAGGAGAATGGCAAAGAGATTCTTGAACGCGTGGTAAATGAGTTTCCCGCAATACCACTCATTATCGTGACTGGCTATGCGAATGTGCGCAGCACAGTAGACCTGATGAGAATCGGTGCAGCTGATTATCTGATGAAACCATTGGATTTGAAACAACTTCACGCAGCAATTAGTCGTGCGTTAAGAGAGCATCGTGTTTTCGAAACTGCCGACCCTGCCCGTACTGAGCGTGGATCTGAAGTACCTTCGTACACTTTTAGTTCCAGCGAGTTTGTTATAAAGACTCTTGAATCTATTGATATCGTGGCTCCCACCAATTACTCTGACATTATCTATGGTGAGAGCGGCAGCGGGAAAGAGGCATTTGCAAGTGAGATCCACCGGAGGAGTTCACGCAAGTCGAAACCGCTTGTGGCGATAGATTGCGGCGCGTTATCGAAGGAATTATCTGCAAGCACTCTGTTCGGTCATGAGAAAGGTGCGTTCACAGGAGCAATCTCTGAAAAAGAAGGAGTATTTGAATCTGCCAATGGAGGAACAGTTTTCCTCGACGAAATCGCTAACCTTCCCTATGAGGTTCAGGTTTCTCTACTTCGCATGACACAGGAGAGAAAGATCCGTCGCGTGGGTGGAACACGTGAGATCCCGGTCGATGTCCGACTAGTTGTAGCAAGTAATGTCAGGCTTTGGGACAGTTGTCTCAGGAAAGAATTCCGCGAGGATTTGTATCACCGTCTGAATGAGTTCGCCATTGACATTCTGCCGCTACGTGAACGGCGCGACGATGTCGTGTTCTATGCGAAAGTGTTCTTAAAAGAGGCAAATCGTGAGTTGGGTAAAAATGTTTCTGATTTCTCCTCAGATGCATTGAATTTACTTCAGAACCATTCGTGGCCGGGTAACCTGCGCGAGTTAAGGAACGTGGTAAGACGAGCTGTGCTAAGCTGCACAACTGACGATGTACGCCTCAAAGATCTTTCCTGGTATTTTGATAACGCAGAAGGAACAGTACCATCTTTGCGTCCTTTGGATGTGAATATTGAAAGCTCGCGGCTCGAGGCCAACGAAAGCCTGTTGAAAGCGTTGCAGGATACAGGCTTTAACAAGAGAAAACTTGCGTCTATCATGAATGTGGATGCCAAAACGCTTAATACAAAACTTAAGGATCTCGCGTGATATTCACGCGGGACTTAAAATGGCGCAGAACAAATGCATCATCTCCCGCGTTTCGCTGTGTCCTTGTGACTTTGCGTTAAGTTGATTCGCTAAATGTTTCGCGCATGTTCGTAGGCCTGCACCAAAGCATCATAGGGCCTGTAACCTACAATGATAATCCCTTTTCCGTCGTTATTCAGGAACGTCAATGACGGATAACGTCCGATGCCGTTAAGCTTTGCTTTACGAAGATCTTCCCGGAACGGATTACGTCCCAGCCCCTGATTCCAGTCTGAACGAAATTGTTCAAAGCTGAAGTCTGCGCCGTCCATCTCCTGAGCCAGCTCCATAAGCACTGACGTTTTTGAGATATTCTTTCCTTCCACCATCAGAGCCTTCCTGACATTTTGCAAGAACAATTCTTCGGCTGATGGCGATTGCAGTCCTGCGGTCTTTACGGCAATACACGATGGATACGATGACGCCGGAGGGTCTTCATGCCAGATGCTATAATTCATCGGAACATGCGTGACCTCACTGGCATGCATCCATATCGGCCCCATGTGCAACGGTTTCGATACAGAGTTCATATCATCCTTGTAAGTGTTCCAGTCGGGAATCATCCCGCAAAGGACATAATGGTAGCTTACCTCTTCGCCGTACTGCTGGAGGAATTCTTGCCATGTCTTTTCGAATGCCCAGCTCCAGCAACAAAGCGGGTCAGTGTAGAATGTAATTCTTATCTGACCCGCCTTATTATTATTTGCCGCGCTTTGCTGAGGTTTTTGCTTTTGAGGCTCCCGCTGATGGAGAGTCTCTTCTCTTTCCTGCGTTTGTTGCATCTGGATTTTGTCTCGATTCGCCTTCCGGAGCTTCTGAATAGGTACTCCACTGATTTTCCCCTGTAGGTGTCGCCGCTTCGATTTCGCCGCTGCGTTCCTTACTAAGCTCCTTATTAAGTTTCTTTACACTGGAGTCAGTCCGTTCAGTGCCTTCAGCCTCCTGGTCCAACAGGCCATTCGTTGACATCACATGATCGATAGGATCTTCTATGTAGCGCCAGGTTTCTCCAAGTTCAGGGCTTACGCCTTCGTTCCAAGGGCCGCGTATTTCAGCGCCATTCGACAAATTGAAATAAGTATTGCTGTGCTTAGGATCACCTTGCAAAACTCCCGGGGGGAAGTTCGGCTGGATCGTCTGCAATGCTGCATCAAACATCTGGAAGTGTGCGATCTCGCGGGTCATCAGGAACCGGAGTGTATCTTTCACATATGGGTCGTCTGTGAATTTCATCAGATATTCATAGACGATTTTCGCTCTTGATTCAGCTCCCATATTGGATCGAAGATCGACAGTGAGGTCACCGTTCGCATTTACGTACGTTCCGTTCCATGGCACTCCGCGACTGTCCGTCAACACCGGCCCACCTGCACTTTCAAGAAGGAAGTGAGGATTCGACATTGCTTCATGAATCACATCTTCTTTAGCAGCCTTTCCTCCCATGATCTTCATGATCTCTGATTCATCGGCGGCATCCTTCAGTTTTCCATTCACACCGGCGAGCAACATCTGTATCGTTGCACCGACTATTTCCAGGTGACTAAATTCTTCTGTAGCAATATCCATCAGCAAGTCATACTTGTCCGGATAAGGTTCCTTCGCGCTGAATGCCTGAACGAAGTACTGCATGGCAGCTTTGAGCTCTCCATTTGGTCCTCCAAATTGTTGCAACAATAAGTTGGCGAAGCGTGGATCGGGAGCAGATACCCTCGCGTTAAATTGTAAGTCTTTGACGTGGTAAAACATAAAAGTTGTGTTTATGGATTCCCTTATGTCAAAATTATGATGCCGCTCTCCTATCGCTCCAACCAGCCACACCGTTAGTGTAGGCACTTGGAGTATCGGTCTTCTTAGAATCTTAATGCATAACGTTCAAATCTCATTATGAAAGACATTCAAATGGTCTGATGTTCAGCGTGCATTGGATAAGTTTTGTATGCTGACAAATCAATCCAGGGAAGGAATGGAGGCGCTTAGTTGAAGTTGTGATTGGGTATTGGGTTGCACATCTTAGTGCGCATTTCAGAGTGCTGACGGAATGAACGTATAGCCTTACCGTTATACAAGCCAGAGACATCAGCATCTTTTAATCGCAAAGAGGGCCTTTGGCCGCTGTTGCTGGTAAGTCTATAGCGGGTACGTTACATAATGATCACCAGCATTGGTTCATGCCGGCGACCATCCAATTTTTAGCTACCTGATTTACGCGGTCAACTCAACAGGCTTTAGCGCCATTAGCTCTGCAAATAGCCTGAACGACCGATGGCGGGCCTCCTTATCGAAAATGTAGTTTGTGATAAAAAGCTCATCTGCATCGGTCTGCTTCAGGAAGTCATCGATGTATGTCTTTACCGTTGAAGGACTGCCCGCAAAGGTGCAGGCCGTAAAGTTCTGCAGCGCCTGCTTAACCTCAGGCAACTCAAAGACCGGAGGGAGCTCCTGTACTGGTGGTGGAAGTTTTCCCGGCCGTCCACCGCCGAGGAAGCCAAATACCATCTGCTGTAAACTTGTCTTCAGATACTGCGCTTCCTCATCGGTATCACTGACAAATACATTGGCGCCCACCATTACGTATGGCTTATCATGCTTCTCCGATGGCTTGAACTTCCGTTTGTAGATATCGATGGCGGCAAACAAATGCGCTGGCGCAAAGTGCGAGGCGAAAGCATAGGGTAATCCGAGTTCGGCGGCGAGGTACGCGCTTTCGGTGCTGCTACCAAGGATCCATAACGGAACATCGCGACCTTCGCCGGGGAATGCACGCACTTTACTATTGCTGTTCTCCACACTCATGAAGCGTTGCAGGGCACGGACATCTTCGGGAAAGTCGAGATGTGATGAGATATTGTTTCTTCGTAAGGCAGCCGCTGTTGGCTGATCAGTACCGGGTGCTCTCCCTAGTCCAAGGTCAATACGTCCGGGATAGAGAATATCAAGCGTACCGAATTGTTCGGCTATTACTAAAGGGCTATGGTTTGGCAGCATAATTCCCGCGGCCCCTACACGCAACGTGGAAGTCTTGCCAGCCACATGGCCAATCGCGAGCGAAGTTGCCGCCGTACTTACACCCGGCATATTGTGGTGCTCAGCGACCCATATCCTCTTGAAGCCCAGCGATTCTATGAGCTGTGCATTGACAACAATTCCATTGAGCGCGTCGCCCATCTCCTGTCCCTGGACAACGACACCGAGGTCCAGCAGCGATACATTTACATTCTTCTTCATTTTAGATTGACGTCTCCGGCACTTTACGCAGACAGAACAGAAACAGTGCGCTGCGTTAATTAGTTGCAGACGTCAGTCAGAATTTTGAGCACTGGCTACTGCAGGCACGACTTTCACCACGTCTTTGTAGATCGCTTCGCGGAAGTTCTTATGCAGCTCATTACTGAAAGGAAGGATCTGCACGAGCAACACCGCAGTCAGATCATTCTGAGGGTCAATCCAGAAGAGCGTACTTGCCGCACCGTCCCAAAAGAACTCTCCTACTGCACCTTTCTTCTCCGCCTCATCAACAGGTGGACGAAGACGTACGGCGAAATCAATTCCGAATCCAACCTGCCCTTTGGAAGGCAGCCACATGCGTTCTTTGATGGTGTCTGCAAGATGATTGGTAGCCATTAATCGTATTGTCTCAGGTTTAAGCAAGGTTGCTCCATCCAGTGAGCCTTCGTTTTGCAGCATTCTGGCGAAGCGGAGATAATCGTCGATATTAGAAGTGAGTCCCCATCCGCCAGGTTTGAGCGGCCACTCCTGCATATTGAACCTATTCGCCAACGAATCCGGTATACGCTCAAGGTTGCCGTCATCGGCTTTCCTGTATAACGCAGCCAACTTAGAGGTATCCGCAATCACATAACCGGTAGAAGACATCTTCAGAGGGTCCAGAATGTTCTCGCGAACATACACATCGAAAGACTGGCCGGAAAGTTTCTCTACCAGGTAGGCCTGGACATCCACACAGATACCGTATGACCATTGCTCTCCGGGATGAAATGCAAGTGGTAGTTTTGAAAGGCGTGAAGCCATTTCAGTGAGGCTGCTGGTTGGATTTGAAAGATCCGCCTCCTGTACCATCTTGCCGATGGAAGAGTGGTCACCATTTGCAAATCCTGCTGTGTGTCTTGTTATATCGCGGATTGTGATCGGTCTGCGTGGCGCTTCGAACGTCGGCTTTCCTTTCGCATCATTGCCCGCGAATACCTTTACGTCTGCGAACTCAGGCAAATATTTCGACAGCGGATCATCGAGATCAAAAGCTCCCTTCTCATATAGCTGCATGAGCGCCACGCCCGTGACAGGTTTTGTCATGGAGAATATCCGGGCGATCGTATTTCTGTCGAAAGGTTTTTTAGCCTCACGATCCGCATAACCAAAACTATTAAAGTAAACTTCTTTGTCTTTTTCAAAGATCACAGCTGACACGCCAGCGATGTCGCCATTAGCAACCATGGCATTAAGTGCCGAGTCGATACGTGACTTTGCTTTATCGGTGATGACACCGGTTTGTCCTGTCTCTGTGTTTGAGGGACCGCATCCCGCGAGGAGCAACGATGCAAATAAAAAGGCGGTTAATCTGTTCATTGGTTGAAGTGGGGTTTCATTAGAGCAATATAGGAAACCCGGCGCCGGGATAATATCCGAAGTTGATGAAAGGAAAAAATTGCTGATACTGGCAACAATTCCATATGTATGACGCTATTGCCATTATCTTTGGAAGATTCACATGGACGCCAGAGTTCAATATATTCATCAGCTTGATTCCATCCGGTTTCTGGCATTTGTCATGATTTTCATTCACCACGCCAGCCCCAGTGAGATATCTGTTTTTTATGACATACAGGAATCAGGATGGATTGGGGTGGATGTATTTCTCTGCCTATCCGCCTTTCTCCTGATGAGACTGCTGATCATAGAATACCAACAGAAAGGGAATATCAGTCTTCTGAAGTTCTACCTGCGGCGTATTCTCAGGATCTGGCCGTTGTACTTTGCCTATCTTGTTCTCATTGGGGCGGTATCATTCTTCATTTCAGGAATCGGTCGAGATCAAATTATCCGTTTCATCACCCTTGCAACGTTTACCGATAATATCGCCACCATCTTTGCAGGTTATAATCCACTTCCTGCTACCTCGCATCTTTGGACAATCTCTTATGAAGAGCAGTTCTACCTGGTTCTCCCATTGGTATTCATGGGAATGTGGAAAGCTCCCGGAAGGAAAGTTGTAGTTGCGGTCGTCATTCTTTTTGTAATCGGACTCCTGCTGCGGGGAACTTTCATTTGGCAAGGATTCAGACATCCGGGGATCTGGGTCTTTCCTTTCACACATTTTGAATCCATTGCCGGAGGGATTCTGATGGCGTACTACTATGATGCGTGCAGAAATATTCCGAGGTGGATATTAGTTATGGCAGCGTTGCTGTCGATGGTGACGTTAACACTTACGTCACTCGCAACAGGAAACTTGCCTGAACTCTCTGTTACTTATCTGGCCGCGGGGGTACTTTCATTTTCCGTTATTCAACTTGCTATTGCTCCACAATGGAAGTGGGTTCATTCCATACTTATGTTTAAGCCGTTCAGGTATCTGGGAAAGGTATCCTATGGCTTGTACATTTTTCATCTGATTTGTTTAAGTGTCGTGTATCAACTCCGTATTTCAGATAATAACTCAATCGATACCCTGGCCGCGTTGGCCATGACAATTTTGTGTGCGATCGTATCCTACGAACTTTTTGAGAAACGATTCTTACGAATGAAGAATACGCAACTGAGGGTGGTCCCTCCTACTGACGATCAAGTATCCTAGCGTTTCATCACTATCCCATACTTCTTAGAGATAGCTGCCCATTCTTCGTCAGACTTCTCTTTCCATTCGACTCCTTTGGGTACGCCTATTTCACGAAAGTAATCCTCAAAGCCGGACGGAGCGTATGAGAACATCATTCGAATGGTTGATGGACCTGTGTTCTGCAGTCCATGCCACACTCCTTTCGGGACGTAAGCGGCGCTTCCATCCTGTACGGGAAATGTTTTGTCGCCGAGGGTAAACACACCACTCCCACCCTGGATGTAGATCATTTCAATTTCATTGAGATGCTTATGAACAGGAACCCCGTCGCCGGGACGGATGTCTTCGTAACAAAAAGAGATGGTCTTGACACCTTTTCTGCTTTTATCCACCACGATCGTAACGGGAGCCTGTCGTCCAGCGATGTAGTATGTTTGATGATTGTCCGGGTTAGTAACGAAGCCGGAATCTTCGTTCCCTTCCGATTCCATCGCGAGCGCATTTGGTGAAAGGAAAGCAACGGCAGAGGATAGGCCTGCGGTCTTGAGGAATTGTCTTCTGTGGTTCTTCATAGTTTGTTAAGCAACCTACGTTGAGGAAGTCGGCCATTCAATTTAGCTCATTTTCCTACGGGGGAAAAGTTCTCTTACCACATAAAGGGGTGATGGATAAATCTCGACGCATATTTTCTTAGATAATTCTAATCTGTGTAAATATGAATTGCGATACTCTGGTCGCTCAATTCCGGTCAATCTGCTTATCTTCGCGCAAAATTAGTTTCGTCAATCAACAGTTAATGAAAGTATTACTACAGTGGACCATTGTAATCCCTATTCTCGCCTGGCTGGTCTTTTTCATCGCACCGGTCGACGACAATGCAATCTTTCAGATCGTCGCCGGAATACTGCTGATCTTCAGTGTGATGTCTGCTGTGCACCACTCTGAAGTGGTCGCACAGCGCGTTGGCGAACCCTATGGAACCATTATCCTCGCAGTAGCAGTCACCATCATAGAAGTATCCATAATCGTATCCTTGATGGTCTCCGGTGGTAAAGAAGCAGAGTCGTTGGCAAGAGACACCGTTTTTTCAGCAACCATGTTGATCCTTAACGGGATTGTCGGAATGAGCCTGCTGCTGGGAGGCATTAAGTTTCATGAGCAGAACTTTTCAAAGCATTCAACTTCAATCGCACTCGTATCCATTGTAGCCATTGTCGTCCTGACAATGATCTTTCCCACCTTCACCACAAGTATCAAGGGACCCTATTATTCAGAAGCACAGATGGCATTCGTTTCGGTGAGCTGCCTTGTCATATATGGTGTATTTCTTCTTGCGCAGACACGGAGACATCGGAATTACTTCCTGGTTGAGTCTGTCACCGGCGATGAGAGTGACGATAACACTGAAGAAGATCCTCACGTTGAGATTGGAAATAAGCTTCTAATCCTGAGTCTGGTTTTTCTTCTTGTGAGTCTTGGCGTTGTAGTCCTTCTTGCAAAAACACTTTCACCCACTATTGAGAGTATTGTGATTGGATATAATCTGCCAAAAACACTGGTGGGAATTATTATCGCCGCCGTGATCCTATTACCTGAAGGCATTGCCGCCATCATTGCTGCGCGAAAGAACATGCTGCAAACGAGTCTCAACCTTGCTTTGGGATCAGCACTTGCGAGTATTGGCCTCACCATTCCCTGCGTTGCCATTGTCAGCAGTGTATTCGACATGAAAGTAGTGCTGGGACTCGATCTGAAGGCGATGATTCTGATGGGACTCTCGGTGTTCACGGTGATGCTTTCACTCGCCAGCGGACGCACTAACATTGTTTACGGGATAGTGCTTCTGGTGAACCTTGCAGCGTTTATATTCCTGGCTATCTTCCCCTGAAAGGAGTCCGGCTTCAGACCAACGAGCGCTATTTCTCCTTGGCATGAAACCGGAATTGTTATGGGTTCTTTAGTCCGCGGCATTCCACCTTTGTCGCCGGACGAATGCTGATGGCAACGCCTCCGCCGAACGCAAACTTTTGCTTCAACTTACTCTTTGATGTAACGAGATATTTCATAATAATGTCTGCTGCGGGTTGCGGTTCTACCAATCAGAAAAACAGAATTCGGATTTCAGGCTATCGGGTAACAAGTTGCTCTGAATGGATTGCAGCGTATCCAGCGTCTCGCTGAATAGCCCGGCGGACACTAACGTAAAGCCCAGGTGAATTTTTGAGTTGTAGATGAGTGGCGGACTCTTTTCTCCTTCTTTTGATTCTGGAACTCCTTTCTTTTGGAAAACGCTTCGTCCAATTCCTAAGGCAGACGGGCCACTCACCTTGTCACGAACAAGGAAACTGTTCGAAAGGATGAATAGTCGTCAATATAAAAAAACGGTCACACTCAGATGGTGGCTTCCGTGTCATTAATTTCCAAAGTTATAGTTACAACCCCTAAGACATCCTATCGCGATAAGCCCTATTGAACCAAATCTTCTTTTGTAGATATTGACTTTTCCGTTAGATTCGTCCTCATTCTCGTGAGAAGAATAGTTTCCATAGCGCTCGTTTTTATCATGCTCCTTAGCACGATGGGGTTTTATGGCGTATTTGTCGGATTGAAATACCGCAATGACATCCGCATGTCGAAAGCTCTTCATTCAGGAGAGTACGCTGAGGAGATCACGATCACGTTTAAGATCCCCATGTCAATCCCCTATGTTCCTGATCAGGTGGATTTTGTGTCTGTCGACGATAAATTCGAGCACAACGGCGAACTATACAGGATGATCAAAAGAAAATATGCAAGCGATACCCTAACCGTTGTTTGTATGACGGATCCCGAGTATAAGAAGATCAATCTTGCGTTAACAACATATCTGAAAACATTCACTCAGCAGGAACAGGAGTCGCAGCAAACTGCGAAGGCTGTCAACTTCATCAAGGATTACTTACCGTCCGATTTCTCTATAATTACCGGAAGCGCGGGCTGGAGTCTTGACCTTGTCATGATTACTCCTTCTCTTTCTATTCTCTCCGAACACTCCACGCTTATTTCTCAGCCACCAGAGCACGCAGTCTAAGAATGTGTATTCATGTTCATCAGGAAGGACCTTTGATGTTTCAAGGTCCGATAAGATGACAATGCACATACCTGTCGACGTGCTTTCTTCCTATTCATCAGCGGGCTTCACACGAGTCTGATCTTAATTCAGACCTGAGAAACGCGTGCATTCTTTATTATTATTATTTAGCTGTGAAAAAACGAATCTGGGCAGCCATCTCGTTGGTCCCTGCAACAATATTTCTCTTTCATATTTGTTTCCGCGATAACTGCCATGAGCAAATGCTGGATCTGCTTGAGCAAGCACGAGTTCACGCCATGGCACCCGGGAATCGATATAATCCTGTGGCGAGAGTTATTCATCTTGAATCCTCCCTCCTGGCACCTTATAATACTGCAGGTGAAATTCTCGAACTTAAGTTTGCCCGTGCTCAGGCATTGCTTGAGCTTGGTCGCGAAGATGAAGCTATCGAGCTCTACGAAGAGTTGGTAGACACTGGGCACCCCAATCAGAAGAATTATGCTATAAGAGGTCTCGCGATGGCGTGGATGCGTGTCGGCGAACGCTCGAATTGCATTAAAGGTCATGAATCGGAATCATGCCTGATGCCCGTACGCGGTCTGGGCCTTCATCGTGACACTATTGGATCCTCAAAAGCAATAGAACAGTTCACTCGTCTTCTCAAAACAAATCCCTATGACTACGAGTCGAGGTGGCTGCTCAACGTGGCGTATATGACGATGGGGAAATATCCCGATCATGTACCCAATGAATTTCTGCTGCCCGGGCTCGCAGGTGATACCGCGGTAAGTGTTAATCCTTTTTCCGACATCGCAGCTGGTGTGGGCATAGACGTAAACAATATGGCAGGTGGTACGGTGATTGACGACTTTGATAATGATGGGTTCCTCGATATCATAAGCTCAAGCATGGACCTGGCGGAAGGCATGCACTATTTCAAGAACAATGGTGACGGAACATTTACAAACCGTACAGTAGCCTCAGGGTTGTCCGGATTACGCGGAGGCCTCAATATGATTCAGGCGGATTACGATAATGACGGAGACAAAGATATCCTTATCCTTCGAGGTGCCTGGAAAGGATTGTACGGACGTGAACCTAATTCGCTGTTGCAAAATCAGGGCGATGGCGTTTTTAAAGACGTCACTGTCCTGTCAGGTATGTTATCCTTCCATCCTACCCAGGCAGCGACGTGGAACGACTTTGACAATGATGGCTGGCTGGATGTCTTCATCGGAAATGAATCCGAGCCTCACGATACCCATTCCAGCGAACTTTATATCAATAATGGAGACGGCACCTTCCGCGACATCGCAGCGGTAGCATTATGCGAAGTTGATCTGTTTGTCAAAGGTGTTACTTCAGGGGATTACGACAAAGATGGGTGGAAGGACATCTTCGTCTCGACAATGTCGGGACAAAGGATGTTATTGAGGAACCTTGGAAAGACAGGAGACGAGATTTCATTCCAGAACGTCACTGAACGCGCTGGTCTGTCGGCGGATAAGGGCAATTCATTTCCAACGTGGTTCTGGGATTACAACAACGACGGGTGGCTCGATATCTTTGCATGTGACTACACCTTTGAAAATTCTCTTGCTTTTTATGCGGCTGCAGAAAAGTTGGATGTTCCCGCGGGTAACCCGAATAAGGCTTTTCTTTACAGGAACAATCATGATGGCACTTTCACCAATGTCGCTGCCGAGGTTGGACTCGATAAGATCATCTTCGCCATGGGGGCCAACTTCGGGGACATCGATAATGATGGTTATCCAGACATGTACCTCGGCACCGGCAACCCTCCTTATCAGTCGGTGGTTCCCAACAAAATGTTTAAGAACATGGGAGGTAGCCGCTTTGCAGATGTGACTACTTCAGCCAGAGTGGGTCACCTTCAGAAGGGGCATGCGGTGGCTTTCGCCGATATGGATAACGATGGCGACCAGGACATCTACATTGAGATGGGTGGAGCCTTTGCCGGCGATGCTTATCAGAATGCTTTCTTTATGAATCCCGGTCAGGGAAACAACAACTGGCTTAAGATTGAACTGAAAGGAACTGAGTCGAATGCTGATGCTATCGGGACTACTCTTGAGGTTACATTCACTGAAAATGGTGTAAAGCGAACAATTTATTCTGAAGTGAATTCCGGCGGAAGCTTTGGAGCGTCACCGTTACGTCGTGAATTAGGTGTGGGCGCAGCAAAGCAGATTGATGCGATCAAGATCCGATGGCATGGCAGTGGGAAGGTAGAGACCTTCAACAACGTGGGTACTAACCAGATGATTCGGATTGTCGAAGGAAAGAAACGCATTACGAAAATACCGTGCACTCCATTCATCTGGAAAGTGAATGACCCCTTGTGTCTCCCGCCGGGCAATCCGGGGCCTCGGATTTAAAGTGCGAATGTCAGGATAAGCTCACGAGCAAAGATCCGCGCGATCCCTGCATGTCTGCGGCGCAAAGTGTAACCAGAAGCTCCCGGGACCCTTCGGCGTAATTCCACCCTTTCACTTCTAATGCTGTTGACGTTGAACTCACGGTGCCAACGCGTGCGCAAGAAATACGGACGTCCTGTGTTCCATAGATCTTGAGATCGGCAACGATACGAGAACCAGCCACGGTGAGGCTATACGAATTGTAGGTACCGTCCAGGAAAACATGCACCGGCATCCGCGCATTACCAATAGTGTACTCCAGTTGGTAGACCTTCTTATGGAGACATGGCAGATACAGGAAACCGAAACCCTCATCCTCAAAATAACCTGCAATCTCTCCGCCATTGAGTTTCGCTGAAGCAACATGCTCCCCAGGCTCAAGGCGTATCTTCAGGACCATGTTGCCCAGCTTTTCGTTTTGATAGGCTTCGTCTGGCATCGCTGTGTTATCAATCTCAACGCGACCCGGGCTAGCTTCCTGGACGTTGCAATACCTATTGTAGAGCCACTGGGAGTGCAGTTGTTCTGTGTTCTTTGCGATATAACGATCGTGAAGCCGCTGCGCGGATTTGTAATACTCTATCCACGCGGCAGTCACATCTCTCTGCAGGAAGTCGTCTTGCGCCAGCCAGTTGGGCCAGTGGCTTTCAATGATATCAGTCTGTTGTTCTTCCAATGGTGTCACTGGCAAAGTTGCGAGCTGGTACCAAAGGTTGCCATAGTTCAACCTGTTCATGACATGTGTCCCATAGTCAAAGTCGCCTCCGTTGATCTCCGAGGGAGGAGAAAGCTCTGGTATTTGAGAGAAATCGGTATTGGCATATTTCACACCAAAGTCAGTGAGCAATTTACCGAGACTGTATTTACCACGAGGATTCCAGTAGTAGCTATAGGCACAAGGAACAAAGCTCTCGGGAAATGAATGACCATTTGCTTTAGCGAATCCATATTGGGCCATGATGTCGGCGAAACATTGCAGGTGATCGCGCAATGACTTCTCCGGCCATGGCTCTTTGTCTTTGAGGTTATACCACTCTGCGCGTTTCTGCGACTGGCCAGGTGCCCAGTATTCGTGTCCCGTACCATGAAGTCCGAACTCCATGTGAGAAGCATGATCGCGAACATAATCCATGATCTCTTTCTGAAGATCATTTACTCTGAAAGTATTGTTCCACTTTTCGCGCTGGTATGTGGTGGTAGGAAACCGGGCCAGGATATTTTCTCTGTCCATCTCACTAAGGATAAACAGGCACTGAATGCGTGCCCCAATCTTCTCTCCTGCAGCGACGATGTGTTCATAATCGCGAAGATCAAAAGAGCGCTTCACTCCCGCTCTGTGCGGACCCTGGGGAGTCCCTTCTGACAGATCACTTCCCTCGTTCCATCCAAGGTCGTCAACGGCAATTGCAAAGGCGCGGGGAAATAGTATCCTGTTCATATGAAAGAAGAAGCACTAATAGTCATCAGAGATGGCGAAGTCATTTTTGCGATGCATCCACTTTCCCTGGGTAAAATCCGGAAACTCCATCGTTTCTCCGCCGAGACGGATCGATGACTCTGATAGTGGTGTAATCGCACTCCAGGAGACAGCGTCATAAACGTCCTGTGGCGTATTGGTCTTTCGTTTTACTGATTCGACAAAGGCATTAAGTACAAACCAATCCATCCCTCCATGTCCTGCGCCTTTCGAGTCATTGCCATACTTCTTCCAGAGCGGATGGTCATACTTGTCCAGCCATTCCTTTGCAGACTCCCATTCATGCGACTTCGCTGTTTTTCCTTCTATGTATATTGAATTGTTCACATCCATCCAGATGCCGTTTGTTCCCTGGACACGGAATCCAAGGGAGTATGGGCGTGGAAGATTCGTATCGTGCTGAAGAAGGATAGTCTCTCCGTTGGCACAGCGGATCATGGTAGTCACGACGTCACCCAGCTTGAATTCAATTTTCGCATTGGGGTGTTGCTCCCCTCCTTTCTTCACGACATAGTCATGCAGCCCTCGCGCTTTCGATGAATAGGACACCAGATGGGTGAAGCGGTTACCTCTGTTGATGTCGATCATCATTGCAAGCGGTCCGATCCCGTGGGTTGGATACAGGTCGCCATCGCGCATCACGGAATGTTGTGTCCGCCACTGCGCTTCGGAGAATCCCTTCTCTCCGAATTCTACACCACCACCGTACGCGTCCTTCCCGTTGTTGAACTTCACTTCGCGGAGATCATGCTGGTATCCGCCTTGCAAATGAATAATTTCTCCGAATACCTTTTGTCGCACCATATTCAGAACAGACATTACATCGCGACGGTAACAAACATTTTCAAGCATCATCAACGGCATGCCTGTACGCTCAGAGGTGTGCACCAGGTTCCAGCACTCTTCTATTGTGGATCCGGTGATCACTTCGCAGCCCACGTATTTGCCTGCATTCATGGCATCGACGCACATCACGGTGTGCCATTCCCAGGGAGTTGATATAATGACGGCATCAATGTCTTTTGATTCAAGTAGCGTCTTATAACCCTGCGGTCCGTCGATGATGACGCGGGGCATGGTCTTACCTGACTTCCGGATAACTTCTTTGCTCATGTCAATCATCCTTTGCTGCACATCGCATATGGCCACTACTTCAACGTCTGCCCTGCTGAGGGAGAGTTGCAGGTGTCCCTGACCGCGGAGTCCGACGCCAATGAATCCCAGGCGAACCTTTTGATCTTTGGACGATGATTGGGCTATTGAGATCGATGGAAGTATCGACAGCCCGGCGCCTGCCAGTGCAGTCTTTTTCAGAAAGTCACGTCGGGAATGCAGCTCGCGTTGCATGATGTAGTTCGGAAATTGGTGGGCTCTTCCTTGATACAATATTAGAAAAATATTTCGGAAGGGTTACTTCGATAAAACGGAATAGGCTTGTCGTTGTCGCGTGTTACCGCTTCGTAAGTACTCTATGTCATCAAACATCATCATACTAAAACATTAACCAACGCAGTAGTCGTAAAAATTAACAATTCTTGTAACCGAGGAATCTCATCAGTGTCTATAGTGGAATCCCCCTGATCGAATTAACAGATACATCGATAAATAATTTTCCGTTCTTCTTCAGGACAGCCTTTATTTTCTCTCTTGCTTTCATCTCTGATTCCGGATGTCGCCCATCCAAAGCACCCACCCTTATTGCAAAGGCAAAATCGAAAGGCTTTGTTCGGGACAGTTCAAACTCTTCGATGCTTGATCTAATAAATGCCAGTTTCCCGGACTTGATCTCAGCTTTTGAGCCAGCAATAGACTGAGCTATTGCTTTCTCGGATCGATCTATTGCAAGAACGTAAATATTCCTGAACCTCGAACAGATTTCCCTCGCAGCCACACCGGGTCCGCAACCAATTTCCAGAACCCGCATACCTTCTTTCAAGGGAAGTTGATTGACGATATCGATAATGCGTTGGGATGTTTTAGTCATGAGTATCTAACGTTAAGTGTGTGAAGCTCCTGCTAAGCGATGAGGTTTATAATTTCATCTTACTTCTATCTTTCTCCCCTGGCCGTTTAACCAGCCCTGTGTCAATATGTAATTAGTGAATTCCCGGTCGGGATACTTACCACTGTACGACCATATTTCGAGATGATCAATCAATCCATTGATTGTATGAACCATAGCCTCTGCACCAATCTCAAGATCAGCAGACCCTATTTCCACGCCATTTATCACCGAGTTATCATCACTTAATTTGAATTCTTCAATTCCATCAGAGTGATCGAAACTGACAAAGACGCCAACTCCGGTGTACAGAACACTCTTCTCCGTCAGGAATTCAACCTGACGCCTCGCTTTTCGTCCTACCTCGTCACCGTCGAGCAACAAGTCGAGAATATCTGATACGTACTTTGATTTGATCACCGTTCAGTCTGATGACTCCTGTAGTTTCCAAACACTTTCCTCAAATTCCTTTCTCTTAAATATTTACTGCCACAGAAACTTGCCACTGTTACAGGCCGGGCAATCAAAAAGATAACCACATCCTCCCCCAAATTTCATTTCCGTTTGCCAATCAGGCCCCTGCTCCAGTTGGCTCACAAATCTCATTCTTTTCCCGCAAGTATCACATTCAGGTGTTTCGTCCCCTTGTAACCAGGATGGCTCACCAAAGATCTGCCCTAATACTTCACGGGGACTGACTTTATTTTCTTTTGCAAATCGTTGCCTCGCCTCATCGTAATTATCAGAATCCTCAATTGTTTTCACAACTGCGCCATGTTCAATAGGCCTTAATGCTAATTCACGACTTGGTGGTCTGGCGAACTCAAGTTTTTCACCCACGATAATAATTACTTTATTCCCGCCAGAGTCAGCGTCCCATTCATTACACATTCCCGGATTACCATTACAAATAAAGATCAGTTCTGATCCCAGGTCAGTCTTAATCTTTCCCTGATACTGCATTTCTGTCTTACAAGCCTCGCATTTCGGCCAGTCAAATCCAGACCCCACGTTTTTTACTGGAAGTCCACCGAAACTTGTTTGATACAATGAGCTCTTTTGTTTTGGAACGTTTATTAGTAAGGTTATCATTCTTTTTCTGTTTAGATTAACACATGAGCGCCGCGCTCCCGCGTAAGTGCCGTTTCTCTTTGACTTCTAAATATAATCAGGATCGTCACCGTCACTCGACTGCTCAACTGTGCCTGTATTTACTTTTAATTTAGTCATTCACTGCCATCTTCTTTGGATTAATCATGTTTTCATCTCTTCAGACCGAGACTTTTCCTTTAACGCGAGCTTGTCGATTAGCCATTTCTCTGCTTCATAAATCGGCCTGATGCAATCAAAGTAGCACCAAACCATTGGGCCAATACCAAATAGTCCTGACCAAATTCTTTTTTCAGCAAGCTCAGGCTTCCTTAGTACCCCGTTAATCATCATCTGGTCATTCAGAATTGCGGAAGGCAGGAATACACAAGGGAAGATCATAAAGAATAATATTCTCCAGTAGTGCGGGAATATTTTGATTTCAATTAATGTGGGATCTGCTGACAGGACCGCACCTTTAATCCTTGCAAAAGATCTTCCGCTGAAGTGAAACTTCCTATACAAATTGAAAGCCATCCCGTTAATTGAGCCAGCGTAATCCCTTTGAGAGAAAAACAAGACTTTCGTTCTCCGACTTAGTCGTTCCTGAACGAACGCGATTACCTCTTCCGCGGAAAGTGAAGTTCTGAAAGTTTTTAGAGTTTGGAATGGAAGACGCATATAATATCACAATACAAACCAACGGACTATGTTCAATATCTGGTGAACCAAACACAAAAAGCGGTACCAAGACGCACCTGCATTATTCCAAATATGCCTAACAACATCATCATTGTGATCCATTGCCTGCCCAAGGAATAAACAATATACCAGGTCCGTTCAAATTAGAGAACCCAATCGAGTACAGCGAAATTCTGATTGACGCCTCTCTTTGTTCAGTCAATTCCCGGCCATTTACCCAGAAGTGTCAGAATAAGCTTTTCGTTCCGAAGCCCGCATTTCTTGATTCATCCGGTTGACCACTCGCTAACCTACAATTGCACTAAGTTCCCCTTCAATTTTAAGATCTCCACAGTTATCTCTGAATGCGCGTTTGTATATCAAGGAGAATCCACGACACGATCCCGACGCACCGGTTCAATGACCGTGCTCTCCGGATCAGGCTTCTTCCTTAGGTACTCATCAAGAGAAAAGACCTTAAGTAATTCCCACGCAGGAAGATGATAGTATAATTATTCTCAGGCCCCGGATAATTGGAGGAATTATGCAGACACTCCATTCCTTCGCAAAAAGCATTTAAAGATCATCAAGACCGATCACGATCGAGACAAGAGTTTTGAGATGGAAGTCTTGATGACATCTTATTACAAGATTTCTTACATGAGAAACGGAAACCTCCGGATCTGACGAAAACCGGTCATTCTACTTCGTTACTTTCGTTCTCTCATTAAATTATCGTTACCTATTAAAAATTACCAGAAATGAAATTCATATTAATGTTCTTCTGCGTGGCTGTCCTTTTGTTTGCCATCTCGTGTGATAGCGCGGAGAGTGATGACCCGAAACTTCCCGGGAAGATTGAAGTAGCAAAAGTAAGTGGCGTAACTGTTACCAGTATCAATTTCTATCAAGCTACTATCAGAGCATCTATTTCTGGTGTAAGTAGCTATTCCTCAATTGAAGACTATGGCTTTATTTATGACAATATTAGCATTACCAGCTTCGAACAAGGCACCCGGGTTACGTTAGGAGAACAAGATTCTCACGCATTTACAGTCATGCTGAAGGATCTGACTCATTCCACAACCTATTACGTAAGAGCTTATATAGTGGTAAAAGGTGACCCCATCCTTGGTGAAGAAAATCATTTCGATACAAAAGGTTACAACATCTGGTACTCAGAACCCATTTCAAACTCTCCGGATTTTTCACATACAGAATTTCGGGGATTACAGCTGGAGACTAATGGAAAAGGGTACCTTGGTTATGGTTTGAAACAAGTCGGTGGTAAAAACATCATACCTTTTTACGAGTTTAATCCGGCAACACATGCACTCACGGAACTTCCTGTTTGTCCGGCTCCTTACTACCTTTATACGAAGCGTTTTGCGGCAGGAGATAAGGTTTATCTTATGTCCGGCAATGCAATCTGGCTTTATAGCATCACCGGGAAGAAATGGAGCCAGTTGAATGATTTCCCGGAAGGTCTTACACCCAGCTTTGGTTTTGACTATGAAGGAGAAGCATGGGTATTAGCAGAAGGTGACGATCTTGAATTGCGTAAATATGATCCAGAAACAGATTCATGGACAAAGGAATCAATAGTAGATGTAGAATCACCTCTGCACCACTTCGGTTATGGCGTAATGGTGATAGACGATAAGGTTTACATTATAACAGCATATACTTCTTCTTCTCCAAAACTAGTTGAGTACACCCCTGCTACTGACAGCTACAGGCAATTAACCCCACCGCCATTCACTTTGCCATTGGGTAGTGTAACCGACACCTATGCAATAACTACTGCCGGTTCGGGGTACTTCATTAACCTGGCCTCAAAGGAAATCTGGAGATACGCTGTTCCTTATGACAGTTGGAATAAGATCACTACTCCTTCATTAAGTGGAATTAATATGTTTGGCATTGACAGCATATTATATAACGCATCTACGCATTTATTTACTTACTATCCTGACTAAGGAATTGGTTGCGAAAGTGATGAATCCTGAATCTCTGTCCGCGCGGCATTGTGCATAGCGTTTATTAAACTATTAAACGACGAATTACACAGAACATCCACGATGTCCTACCCATTGTCAGGGATGCGGATTATAGGGGGGCTTCCAGATTCCAACAATTGTTCTGTGTCAGCAATTATTTCCTCCAGTTTCCGAAAATATATTTCCATATACCAAAGACACATCCCATCGGTAAAGTCGACGGAAAAAGTACTGTCTGAGCAGCGCCACATTCCCAGATTAACCCATCGAGCATGTAAAGAATTATATCCAGAACTATGTGGAAATCTCAGTTAATCTTCCGCGTTTGTTTCAAAAGTCCCCCTTCATAATATTCCTCCTGGTACGGCTGAATCTGGCCGAGTTTATATCTCTTCAGCCACCCGTTCCCGTCTTTGAAAGTACCGATATCAAATCGAACGGAATCCTTCGTGTAGTAGTCCACCTCCCTAAGCAGGCCAGCTTCAGAATATTCTCTGAGAAATACTTTTTCGTTCGGATAATAAGTAAGTCTGATCATATAATAGGCGGCATCTCCCTTTTTCCAGCTAGATACCGGTCCATCAAATTTCCAATAGACTTCAGTGAGCAGACCATATTTATAGATATTGACAGCATTGATCAGGGGAGCATAAGACCAGGCTCCATTCACATTTTGTAATTTTCTCGTGTACAACAGACCATTGCCATCTTTAAAGTTACCTACATCAAGTCTCGCCCCATTCGCATCATAATGAACGACGTTGAAAAGCCTTGCATTAACGTAATCACGCTCCATGATTGGTTTCCCATTCTTTTGACTCAGCAATTCCGTATAGGTCGTTTCATACGAATTCCGGCTGAGGTTAAAAGTGTTCTGCGTGTAGTCCTTAGACAATTCCTGGTAATAGTGATCGTTTGTAAAAAGCTCTTTCAACACGATACCGGTTTCCCGATAGTATGTCTCTACCAACAAGTTCTTTTTCAGGTATCGCTCAGAAACATAATTCATCAACGTGTCATCCCTGAAATTTGCGTACATCAGGAACACTTCACCACGAAAAGTGGTCTTCTTTATCATTGAGTCACTGCGTTCAATCATCTGCTCCACCTTCCCTAAATAATCAAGCTCATATTTTTTGATATAGCGACCATTCTTATAAACAACCACTGATTCTGGCCTGGGATAAAACGCCCGGTAATCGTCCCTCTTGTTTTTTATGGGCTCACCATAATATTCCCACTTCCCTTCCTTCTTCCCATCCACATATCTCCCCCGCGATACGAAGAAAGTATCAACCTTGGCAGGCTGATATCGCGTCCCGTCGCGATACTCCATCCACAACCCGTGTCGTAAGCCCTTCCGCGTTTCCCCATGACTGAACGTATTCTCCTTGGTAACATTCTGTGTTTTTTCAACGGCTACCTCCATCACCTGGCAGATAGTAGGAAATGCTGGTAACAGCAGAACATAAAGGAAGAATTTTCTCATTGTATCTAACGATTGATTTCCTGATACATTTCAATTACTGTAATAACTTTGAACTTTCGCCATTTCTATTCCAGTCTTACATTCAACGATCCTATAACGTACCGCCATCTGGCCAATTACTCCAGTGGGTGTTGGGCATCTTTGTCTGCTTGTAAAACTCAACAATACCCGTTTCCAATACTTTTGAAATCTGCTTGAAGGTTTCATTTCTACTTGGTATTTCTCCCCTCACTACGTCCGGGTGATACCACTCGTGAAGCTCTAATATTACAGGGATGTCAGCCGGAATTCTATTGCGAATCTCATCCTCAGTGGCAACGAGCTTTACGTGATATAGTTTATCAAGCATGCGTAGAAACTCAAAGGCATTTATCCGTTCGTTGTCTTCAGGGATAATATTATTCGCCAAGTATACATCTCTATTGTGGACTACTGGAAGCATCTCATCTCGTAAGTTGAAATGAGAACAACAAGGATTCAGGTAAAAGAACTCTTCATTATCGAACGTTTCGCAATCTGAAGCGTTAGCTGTGAGATAGATGAAGTTCTCGTTTCGGATTCCCGGCTGAAAACTAAGGCAATTCCCGTAGACGTGCAGACAATTCGTAATACCATTATGTCCTCCCCCACGATAGCTAAAACCTATAACTTCAATAATCAAGACCCAACGTTTCTCATCGCGATAGACAGTTAGTTTTGTTCCAGCTGGATAAACATATCCGTTGTCCAACATAGGAAACGTATATTCAGCATTACACTGATCCAACTGACTTAGTATTTCATCGGCATTCATCACCTGTCTCCATTGGTCGTGGCAAACCTACAACTAGTATTTAATTGATCTTCCTCAACTCAGCGTGAAGCTTTTCAGAGACCAAGACTCCATCCTTTAAATCAAACTGAATTTTTTCAACGCTATCAGTATACGTTTCTGTCAAATTGTTTCTGACTCTTGTTGTGGTCAGGATCAATGTGTTGCCATTATTCACTTCAGATGATCCCTCCTTCTGATAGGGTATGTTATTGTTTACATATTTCAAATAGAACTCGCCATCAGCCCAAACCTCCAACTCAAAATCAGCATTTCCCCACTGACCTACAAAGCTCTTATATTCCGGAGCCGCCGGCTCATCCATTCTAAAACAAGAATTCAGATGGCTAACATCATTATTAATAACGTCTGTCTTAAATGCCTTACTATAGCTCAACAAGTTACCGACCATGATCGTCTGCTCACACCCATCATTTCCCTTCTCATGCATAGTCACCTTTGTAAATTTTGTCTGTTTGGGAATTGAGAGCTCATACATGCCATTCGTTTGAACTGCCGTCATTTTTGAACCGTTATTATCGTCAAAATAATATTCGAGGTCAAAATCTGACCTGCCTTTCAGTATTATCGACTTTTGCGAAAAGGCTTGAATACATGAAGTAAAAACTAAGGCAATAATAACCAGTGCTTTCATAGATGAATCAAATTAGATATAGTGTTTTGTTATGGCATGCCCCCGCCACCCCGCCTCCTCTGCACGGGGTCGCGCTTTCCGGCCTCGCCACCCTCCTCCTTCGCTTCCTCCCGCAACCCCTCGCAGCTTCGGAATCCCCTACGGGCTCAAACAAGCCTCCAATCGCTCATGCGGGTTCCCAATTCTTATCGCGCGCTTCAAACATTGTCGTGCTTTCCACGATAGAAATACTGGTGAACGGCCGGGCACACCACACCAGGTGCAATTGCGGTCCCTGATCAATCATCTGCTTTGTCACCTACGCGCCTTTGCCTTAAAAATAAAAGTATTACTACCACGCATCGGAGCCTGAAGATCGGGTGAAACGACATCCTGATTAAACCTCAAATCGTCCTCGAAATCTCCAACACCATAAATATCGCCCAAGGCGTTTATTGCTAGTGTATGAAGATTATTACTACCGCGACCAACTAACACCTTTGCCCATTCGAAGTTTCCTGCAGCATTTAGTTTTAGCAGAAAACCATCAGAGTCATCCAATGACCGTAGCTCTTCTACTCCATCGTCGGGATTAAAGTCACCTTTGGAATAAAATCCCCCACCTACATATACGTTCCCATCCTGATCTGTGATGATGGTATGGCCTGTTGTTAACGAAGTGAGTCAACACGGCAGATGATGATTGCATAAGCAAAAATCATTCCCCGGAAAATGTTTCTGATTTGATGTCGCTACACGCAACTTAGCTTCGCATCTAGTTGCGTACAGAAAAACACGTGTAGGCTTCACCGAAGGTTTCGGGGAGGTTTCGGGTAGGTTTCGGGTAGGTTCCGCAAACGCTTCTGA
>JAEYXN010000058.1 GCA_023431285.1 Bacteroidota bacterium | reverse complement strand
GGACAAGCCAGCGTACCTGGAGCTTCCGGTATCTGGAAGAACCTTACAGAGAACGTGAACCAGCTCGCGCAAAACCTTACTACGCAGGTGCGCTCTATTTCAGAAGTGGCGTCCGCGGTTACGAAAGGAGACCTTACCCGAACTATCCGCGTTGAAGCAAAAGGAGAAGTGGAAGCACTCAAGGATACGATCAACCAGATGATCGCCAACCTCAGAGAAACTACACTTCGGAACCAGGAGCAGGATTGGTTGAAATCCAACCTTGCGAAGTTCACGCAGATGTTGCAGGGACAGCGTGACCTGAATACAGTCTCCAAACGTATTCTTTCTGAGCTCGCTCAAGTAGTGCAGGCTCACTTTGGCGCTTTTTACATTCTGAAACAGGATGAGGAAACCGGGGATTTCAAACTGAAGTTATTCTCGGCCTACGCTTATAAAGAAGAGAAGAATGTTCCGAAAGAGTTTTCTATTGGTGAGGGTCTTGTCGGTCAGTGTGCGTTCGAAAAAGAAAAAATCCTTCTTACAAACGTGCCTCAGGGATATCTCAAGATCAACTCCGGTCTTGGAAAGATCAAACCTTCCAACCTGATCATCCTGCCGGTATTGTTTGAGAATAACGTCAAGGCTGTTATTGAGCTCGCTTCTCTCGAAGATCTAAGTGAAACACATATTGACTTCTTAAGTCAGGTAACTGAAAGTATCGGGATTGTCCTGAACACAATTGAGACGAACACCCGTACTGAGGAGCTGCTGGCACAGTCGCAATCGCTGGCAAGTGAGTTGAAAGTACAACAGGAAGAGCTCCGCAGGACAAATGATGAGCTTCAGGATAAGGCATTACTCCTCGTGAAGCAGAAGGAGGAAGTGGAAGCGAAGAACAAGGAAGTGGAGGAAGCGCGTCGTTCTTTGGAGGAGAAAGCAGAACAGTTGACGCTTACATCCAAGTATAAGTCTGAGTTCCTCGCGAACATGTCGCATGAACTCAGGACGCCTCTTAACAGCTTGTTGATTCTTGCGCAGCAGTTGTATGAAAACGCTGAAGGAAACCTTAATGAGAAGCAGATCCGGTACGCGAAGACGATCCACTCCTGCGGTGATGACTTGATTCAGCTGATCAACGATATTCTTGATCTGTCGAAAATTGAGTCCGGGTTTATCTCTGCAAACATTTCTCCGGTTCCTATCGGTGAGATTGCCGCTTTCGTAGAGACGACATTCAAGCCGATCTCCGAAGCGAGGAATCTTCGCTTCCATATCGAGATGGATTCCACGCTGCCCTCATCCATGGATACCGATATTCAGCGTTTGAATCAGATTCTTAAAAACCTTCTTTCAAATGCATTCAAGTTCACAGAGAAGGGAGAAGTGCGTTTGAAAATATTCAGCGCGGGGAAGGAGAAATTCAAGCCGGGACTTCCAAGTCTCGACACGGCTGAAATGGTGGTCGGATTCTCTATCAGCGATACGGGTATTGGGATACCTCAGGAAAAGCAGCTTATCATCTTTGAAGCTTTCCAACAGGCAGAGGGATCTACTTCAAGAAAGTATGGTGGAACAGGGCTGGGACTTTCCATCAGCCGCGGTCTTGCCGAACTTCTGGGGGGTACGATCGAATTGGAGAGTATCCCGGGTCAGGGAAGTACATTCACCTTGTTCCTTCCTCTCGATGGCTATAAGTCGGTGGTCAAGCGGGGTACGTCAGATAGCTTTAAGGCAATCCAGCAACTTCAGAAGGAGACGAACGATGATTCGATGGACAATCTGCTGAATACTCTTCGCGTGACCAGCGACGGCATCGAATCGCGTAACCTGGACGTGGTTAATGAAATGATCAATGAGACTGGGGATGACAGAACCAACATCACTCATTCGGATGATATTGTTCTTATTGTTGAGGATGATTTCCGGTTTGGAAGGATCATTATCGATCGTGCCCACGAGAAGGGGTTAAAAGCTGTGGTGGCGAGTAATTACCTCGAAGTATTTGATTTTATCAACCGTTATACTCCTATTGCGATCACGCTTGATGTGAAGCTGTCGGATACAAGCGGATGGAAAATTATTGACCTTCTTCGAAACGATCTTAACTACCGGCACATTCCGATTCACGTCATTTCAGGAGAAGAGAACCGTGTCCTTGCAATGAAGCGCGGAGCCCGCAGCTTTTTACTGAAGCCGCTGGATAATTCAGCTCTCGATGATCTGATGAAAGACATACTGGAGAACAGCAGGAAGAGTGTGAAGAAAGTATTGGTGGTGGAAGACAACGAGATTGATTCGTCACAGATCGCGAAGATCCTTCATGACGACAGGATGGAAGTAACCATTGCCGATACAGCCGCGAAAGCACTGGGAGAAATCGAGGACAACGACTACGACTGTATCATTCTGGATTACACTCTTCCCGATATGCCGGGTAATGAGTTGGTACAGAAAGTCGCGAAGAAAAAGAAAAAGCTCACACCAGTGATTGTTTACTCTGCAAGAGATTTCAACCGTGCAGAACTTAATCAGATCAATAACACATCGAACCTTGTACTGTTGAAAGGGGCGAACTCTATTGATCAGCTGCTGGAGGAGACGGTTGCGCATCTGCATATCAATCACAAGGAGTTGGCGCCGGAGAAGCGACGGATAGTGGAGAACATCAGAAACAAGGAAGATATACTCAGCAATAAGAATATTCTGGTTGTGGATGACGATGTGCGGAACCTGTTTGCGCTCACCACTGTCTTTGAGCGTTTCAATATCAATGTGATTACCGCGGAAAGTGGTAAAGAAGCTATTCAATTGCTGAATGAAAATCCGAAGATAGATATGGTGCTCATGGATATAATGATGCCGGAAATGGATGGTTATGAGACAACACAGAAAATTCGCCGTGAACATAAGAACAGTACGCTACCGATAATCGCGGTAACGGCAAAGGCGATGAAAGGAGACCGGCAGAAATGCATTGAAGCTGGCGCATCCGATTATATCACCAAGCCACTAAAGATTGATCAGCTTCTGTCGCTCATGCGGTTGTGGTTTTGTAAATAACATTAAAGCGAATTATTCCTGACGCATGGAGCCCAAGATCCTTATCGTAGATGATCGTGAAGATAACCTGCTCTCAATAGAAACTATTCTTGAGCCGGCCGGATACCAGCTTATCAAAGCTACGTCCGGTCGTCAGGCTCTGAAGATTCTGCTGAACGAGCATGATTTTGCGATGATCATGATGGACGTAAAGATGCCGAACCTCAACGGCTTTGAAACAGCGTCTCTGATCTATGAGCGCGAAAAACTTAAACACATTCCTATCATCTTCATCACTGCCAATAACTATGGCGATGAGAACATGTACAAAGGCTATCAGGCGGGGGCTGTGGATTACATCTACAAACCTATCAACCCCGACGTTCTTAGAGCCAAGGTAGCGGTGTTGATTGACCTGTATAAGAAGAACATTCAGTTGATCGCGCAGGAGAAGAAGCTCGTTGCTATCAACAAGAGCCTGGAGCTTGAGATCCAGGAAAGAATGGCTTCCGAAGAAAAGGTGAAGCTGCTGAATCGTCAGCTGCTGGAAAACATCGCGAGTCTGGAGTCTGCCAACAAAGATCTCGACCGCTTCGCCTTCATGGCGTCTCATGACCTGCAGGAACCACTGCGTAAGATCCGCACCTTCAGCGATCGCTTATTTATCAGATATAAAGAAAGCCTCGATGACGATGGTAAAGCTAATCTTCTCCGCATACAGAAAGCTGCGGAGCGTATGCAGAACCTGATCACTGACATTCTTACTTTCTCAAAGATCTCTTCAGAAAAGCTGGAGTTCATCACCTGTGATTTGAACAAGGTGGTGACGGAGGTAATTAATGACATGGATGAGGAAGTCCGCTCCAAGGAGGCCAAAATCAATGTTGCCATGTTGCCTGTTCTGCAACTCAACCCCGGATTGATTAAACCTCTCTTTCAAAATCTGATCGGTAACGCCCTGAAGTATTGCAAAAAGGATACAGCTCCCCTTATCAACATTAAAGCAGATGTCGGATTAAAGAACCTGACGAGAGTTAACGAGACTACCCGCAATTACTGTCGGATCTTTATTGAAGACAACGGGATCGGTTTTGACCAGCGATATGCCGAGGAGATCTTCGGGATGTTTAAAAGACTGCATCGAAATTCTGAATTTGAGGGAACTGGTATCGGTCTGGCACTATGCAAAAAGATCGTCGAACAGCATAATGGCTTCATTTCCGCGCGCAGCAAAGTGGGTGAGGGTTCGACCTTTATCGTCTCCCTGCCACTCCAGCCGCAGCCTGAGCGCGTCCAGATCAATAACTGACGGGATCTTCGCGATCTATCACACGTTTTTTCTTACATGCGCGTTATCAGCAAGAGGGCGTTTTAGCTTATTTACCCATTATTTCCGAATTTCAAGGTTTTAGTTGCCCGTGAAGCATCCGAGCTCATATCTACTCCTGTTTTTCATGGTGGCCGGCATCAACCTGTTTGCCCAAAACAGGGGTTCGTCCGTTCCGGCCCTGTCGTATCAGGATAGTGTCCGCGTTGTTCTTGAAAATACAAAGACAGTTGATGGGACGGTCGCGGGCGCAAGTTTCGCATCTGCGTGGAATTCAATCCCTCCGGATTATCAGCTCCTGATCCAGAAGCAGCATAGACAGATGAAGCGCAAGCGTTACGGACTCAAACCAACGCTGATCCAATATTTTGGTGCAATTGCAAAAGCAGTTAACATTGAAAGGATCGATAACAACAGGCTTGGAGAATATCTCGCAGTAGTCTCTGACGTTATTGAGAAGGAAACACCCACGCGTGCTTTACAATTTTTCAGAACGGCCAATACTTTCTTCCAGCATCATGCCTTGTATTATGATCGTTCAACACGGCTCTATGTTCGTGATGACGACTACCATTTTGAATACGTGGAACCGGTTAAAGGATTTGATCTTTCCCAACCTGAATCAGGGGCCGATACCGAGACGACTGACCCCGTCGATGAAGAGGCATCGGATGACCCATGGGCGGATACCCCGACAGACACTTCCACGGCAGAGGATTATCTGACGCAGGCACCACTGTGGATGAATCCCCCGCCACCTCCACCGGTAGAAGGTCCGGTAATTCGATTCAGCAAAGCGACGCTGAACATTGTTACGAAATTTGACTCTGTGTTTCTCAAGAACACAAAAGGAGTACTCGCGATACGTGATAATAACTTTGTCGGCGAGACCGGTACTTTCGACTGGACTCCTGCAGGACTTGGACCGGACATTGTTTCATGTGAGCTGAAAGTCTATGATTTCAAAGTCACTAAACCTGAATTGAAGTCTAACCTTGCCAATCTTAAATACGAAGGGAAAACTCCCGGCTTCATACCAGGTATATTCGAGTTTAAGTCGCAGGCACGGAAGGACTCCGTTCTCTCAACCTATCCAAGGTTCAAGTCTTTCCAACACACGCTGGAGATAAAAGGAATCGCTGATCAAAACGTAAAATATACCGGTGGTTTTTCTTTGACCGGTAACAAGGTGTCAGGAGCCTCTGTGGGAGGAGAACAATCAACGATTCAGATCTTCAGAGAAGGCCAGGAGAAATTCAAGGCAGTGTCTTCTGATTTTGCTTTCAGCGAGTCGTCGGTCATTTCCAATAAAGCAAAGGTGACCCTTCTTCATATGCGGGATTCCATCACACACCCTGCTGTGAGGTTTCGGTATTCCTGGGAAGGCGATTCAGTACAGAAGCTGATCATCCGGAAGGAAAAAGGAATGATGAAGCATACTCCTTATTCTTCTTCATTCTTTAGTGTGGACTTTGCCGCAGACGTTATTCGCTGGGACCTTGCAACGGATAGCCTGAACGTGGAGATCGACGGCGCCAGGAATACAGTTCCGGTAGTCATTGAATCTATCGACTATTATGATCCTGAGGATTACAGAATTTTAAAAGGTGAAGGTTTCGCATTCCACCCGGTGGCGTTAGTGGCCAGTTACTGTCTGAATAAAGGGGTGCGTGAGTTCTATGGCGGTGATCTTGCTTACTATGCTTCGCAGCAGAACCGCGACATCAAGGCTGCTCTTCAATTCCTCAGTGGAAAAGGCTTGCTTGAATACGATGCCCGAATGGACAAGGCGATCGTGAAAGAGAAACTTATCCTGCTGTATCAAGGTGCCCGCGGTGAGATGGATTACGATAATCTGAAGATCCTTTCCGTTATAGATAGCTTTCCCAATGCAACCATAAACTATCGGAAAGGCTACATGACGGTAAGAGGTGTTGATGAGTTCGACGTTAGTGATTCCTTGAATGTAAGGATCCAGCCGGATAGCAGCGTGATCACACTTCTGCAGAACAGGGATATTCAATTCAACGGAACGATCAAAGCCGGGAATTTCGAGATCAGCGGAAAAGGGTTTACACTGAAGTATGACAGTTTTTATATTTCAATGTCTCACATTGATTCGATCAACTTCTTTGTGCTAGAGAAAAATTCGAGAGGGCAGTCTGTCCGGCGGAAGATCAACAACTCAATGGTGGGTGCAGACTCAACAGCGGCCGCAGTTGGAGGATTGGGTGATACATCCAAATCTTCGGGAACGCTTTTTATAAGTAGGGCGAACAACAAATCAGGAAAGCTGAAGATTCCAAATTATCCAAGGCTGGATGCGAGTACCGGTGGGGCTATTTATTTTGACAGGCATGAAGTACTTGAAGGAGCCTATGACCGCTCTGTCTTCTTTGTAGTTCCTCCCTTCAAGCTTGATAGCTTAAACGACGCAGATCCAAGCTCTATTAATTTTGAAGGTACGTTTGTCTCAAGCGGAATGTTCCCAACTTTCAAAGAGAAACTGCACACGCAGCCCGACAAGTCACTTGGATTTACGCACTCTATTCCGGCTGCGGGTTATCCTGTGTACAACGGAGATGGTCAGATGAAAGGGAATCTCAGCCTCGACAACCGCGGGATTCGTGGTGATGGAACCATTAACTTTCTTGCAGCAACACTCACCTCGCAGGATTTCATCTTCTATCCTGATTCGGTTATAGCACGTGGTAATCAGGCTTCCATCCAGCAAAAGCAGATCGGTCCTGTTAATTTCCCAGAGGCAAAGCTTGTCAACTTTGATATGAAATGGTTCCCTAAGCAGGATATCATGAAGTTGAAGAATCTTAACGCGCCTTTTGAATTCTATAACGCCACTGCACAAATGCGAGGCACTGTTACTATTTCCCCTCAGGGAGTTGGGGGCTCGGGAAAATTTGAGACGAGAGGGACTGAGCTTATATCGCGCGACATGAACTTCACTGCGAATGAATTCGGAGCGAAACGTGCACGGTTCCGTGTTAAGTCTGAAGATCCAAACAAACCTCTCCTCACAGGTACAGACGTACGCATTCGTTACAACCTTGAAAAGAACTACGCAGATGTAAGCCCTGAGGTAGCAGGTGTTGCCGCGATTGATTTTCCCTACGCACAGTTCAAGACTTCCATACCGAACATGAGATGGGATGTGAATGCTCAGAAGATCACCATGAGTAAGGAACCCGATCAACCGATCGAAGATTCTTACTTCTATACAACGCGCAAGGATCTGGACTCTCTCAGCTTTAACGCCGACAAAGCAGTATATGATCTGAAGACTCAGGAGCTCAAGGTGAGTGGTATCCCCTATATCATTGTTGCCGACGCGAAGATCACTCCGGAAAATAATGAGGTATTGATTCTGGAGAACGCCCGCATAGGAACGTTGAAGAATACCACGATCATCCTTGATACACTGGATGGATTCCACTTGTTGACTGACGGTGTGGTGGATATCAAGTCGAGGAAGGAGTTTTCGGGTTATGCGACCTATCAATATGTGAACTTGCTGCGCGATACATTCGCCATCAAGATGACGGACTTCCACCTTGAGACAATTTCAGAGGAAGAAAAAACAGAGGAGCGCCGTAAGTCGGGAAGAACTCATCACGTGGCCCAGCAGACTGTTGCCACTGGTTCTGTTGCTGAAAAGGACCTTCTTGTTCTTGGTGCAGGCATGTTCTACAAAGGTGACATGACGATGTACGCTACCAGACCTGCGCTTCAACTCAATGGATACGTCAAGCTCGATATAAAGAATATCCCGGACTACAGAACGTGGATCAAGTACCAGCAGAGTGGTGACGAAACAGAAGTCTTACTTGATTTCGATAATGCTGTAACCGAGGAAGGTGACGACGTCAACGCCGGTCTTCATTACTCAACTACTGACAATGATCTTTATATCACTTTCGTGAGTAAGAAGAAGTCACCCGAGGATGAAGACTTCTTCCTGCCAAGTGGCAAGTTGCTCTACGATACATCGACGCTTGAATTTGTTATTGAGGACATAGAAAAAGCCCGCGGTCAGAAGTTGTCAGGAAAAGTATTCGCCTACAATGACCTTAATCGTCAGGTTCGGTTTGAAGGTCCTGTTAATATTCTGAAGGGTTCCAAAGATTTTAATATCACTGCAACTGCTATCGGCCAGGGAAGCGTAGAGACGAATGAGATCCGAATGAACACCTTCATGTTGATGGATACCAACCTGCCGGAGACTGCGTTTGAGGTGATGGGAAGACAAATACAGGACGTCATCAAGAATGAAGGGGCCGATGAAGGACTGGGCGATGCAACAGAGCTTCTGTACAAGATTGCAGATCTCGTTGGCGAGAAAGTTGTGAAGGACTATGAGCAGAGGAGTCTTCAGGGCTATGTGTCACTTGGTACCATTCCTCAGTTGGCGCGGCCCATTGCGTTTTCCAATGTCAACCTGAAATGGTCCAGCGACAGAAAGGCTTTCTTCAGTGAAGGGAAACTTGGTATTTCGAACATTGGTAAGCTCGACATCAACGGAGCTTTCGAAGGGTTTCTTGAAGTTCGTAAAGATCAGGATGGTCTCCCTGTGTTCCATGTTTTCTTCAAGGCAAGTCCGGAAGCATGGTATTACTTTGGTTTTGAGGATAATCGTTTGATGGTTCATTCGTCTAATGATGCGTTCAATAGTGTGATCATTAAGAGAACCAACGCGAGGAAAGTGAAGATTGGAGAGGTCGCGTTTATTCCCGGCAGCGATGAGGAAACATCGTCGTTCATTAATCGCTTCCGCAAAACATATTACGGTATCGATGTTCCGTATAGCCTGTACGATGCGCAGGCTCCGATTCGCGATGAGGCGCCGCCTGCAGTGATGCCAACGATCACGCCAGGGGTGACACCAAGTGTTACTCCAACAGAGGAAGAGGAACCTGCATCTGAAAAGCAGAACAAGAAGCGCCGCCAGAAGAAAGACAAAGGCGACGATGAGTCAGGGGATCAACCTGCACCGGATATGCCGGCGATAGATCCTTCTAAGGAAAAGAAAGCTGAGCCGCCTCCGTCAGATGACGATGGCTTCTAATCTGGTTGAGCACACCATTGTTCATTTGATAAGGCCTGCCCTTTTATTCCGTCACCCGGAGCGGTGGTTGTGTGTAGGCATGCGCGAGTGACGGACATGAAGGAATGGAAAAAGGCAAATACCCATCGCCCAATAACAAGTTTCCAATGACCAATGCAGAAAGGCAGAATATCAAACGCCAGTATCCCATTTGCTAATCACAAATGGTTTCTAAGCGCCGTATATTTCATTCAGTATTGCACCCAGACGAACACCAGCCTGAAGAAGCCGCAAACGTACATGGCGGAGATTATGATATGAATACTCGTAGCCGATGCGCTCTGTCTTATAAGAATACACAGCATCGCGCAATCTGACACTCTCATTTGCCCAGTCACGTACACCGACGCGTGTCCACTCCTGGATCTGCTGTGCTGAAGGCTTGTCGAGTGACTCTGCAAATTCTGTGTAGCTGAGCTTCGTGTCATCGATAATGTTTTCGTCCCATACCCTATGGAGGTTGCTGTCTACCCTGAACCACATGATCCTTATGTTGTTTCCACCACGATCATTTCCGCGGCCGACATGCAGTGGCTGATGGATATCCCCGACCAGATGAATAAGCATACGAATACTTTCCGCTTCCTGCTTTTCTGAAAGCTTGCGTGACTTCAATTCCTGGATGAGGCGCTCGATCGTTTGAATCGCATCGCCGTTCTTGTTCTTCTCACTCTGGTCGTAAGTCATTCCATCCGGAATGGTTACCCAATGCCAGTCAGCTGTGTAGTCGTACGTCGAGTCGGAACGGATTTCATCCATCCAGGTACTCGCTATCGCCATTGATTGACCTTTCAGAATGCGCTCTATTTCGCGCTTCGCTTTCTTGTTGAGATGCTTCTCTGCAATGTAGCCCGTAATACGATGTCCAGTAGCACCCCAGCTGAATCCGTCAATGAGAATGGCAACAAAAGCGAGGGATAGAATGTACTTTTTCATCTGATGAGATTTGCAGGCTAATTTCGGAAAGATTACCGTTCAATGAAGCAGCTTTCGTCCTTTTTATTGAGGCAATCCCAACGTCACCGGAACAACTGAAAAGCCGAGATTTCGCAATTGTTGAATCAATCCCCGATCTCCGGGAAGATGAAGCGCGCCAACCATTATAAACATACTTCGGTCGCGGACTGCCTGGACGATTGTTTTGATCCATCTCGTATTGCGATCAAATAACAGTTTGTCCATTTCATTTTGATCATATACCGCTCTTGTCATTTCAAGAAGGGCCTTTAAGTCCTGCGCGAGGTAAAGATCGGTATGTTTCTTAAGTTCTGTGAGTGCACTGTCGCGTCCGGCGACCATTTCAGAAAGCTTTTCCGCCTGCTTCCTGTAAGTGGAAGACCGGAAAAGAACATGAATCTGCTCGTCGAAGGTTTCCAGTTCTGTCAATGGTTTTCCATCCTCTGAAGCTTTTTGCTGCATATAGATGTCCATCGGAAAACTGCTTTCACCGTAGTGGCGCGCAAACAAAAGATTCGTCAGTAACAATTGAATTGCGGCGGGGTTGAGGCTGTTTAGCGGAGCGAGGCTTTCATATTGTGACAGTTCTGTCAGCCACTGCTCAGTTGCCGCGTACGAGTGTGGAGAAAGCAGTTGATCAAGGGTTGAGTCACGCATGATCGCAGCTTGAACCATCTTCATTGATTGCGTATTGTCGAAGATCAGCTCGCATAGCATGGCATTTGATTGTTGAAACTTGTCCAGCACGTTGAACAGGGTGTCAACGGTATGGCTATTCAACAGGTGATGACTTCCAAAGATATAGGAAGGCTTTTCGATCCCTTCAGCACGGATCTCCCAGAACAGCGCATTTTCGGTTGCCGGTACCTGGCCGAAACTCAAATGCACCGTTACCATTAAAGGAAGCAGACTCTTAAGTTTCCGCACCGTCATTACGAATGTCATTCAGAAGAGATCTTAGTTTTTCGAGGTGGTTGCCGTAAAGCTTTTTCAACAACCAATTTACGACCCACTTACTGGTGAAGTAGAATACGAAACCCAGTGTGATCAGTATAGCAATCGTACGGGATTCTGATAATACTTCGAGGAAGCGCTCAGTGCCACGGTCGATGCCTCCGAAGAGCACACCAAGAATGAAATACACCGGATAGAGAATAGTGTAGCTCCTCCTGTAGAACTTAAGATATCCGGAAAGATTGTACACCAGGTTCTCGAGATTGGTGCGGATATCCTTTCCTGTCGTATTGAATTTGTTGAGGAGGCTGAGCTTCTTGATATAATAGAAAATATATCCAACAAACATGACCAGTATGGCGATGGAGATGTTTTTTAGCGGACTCGTTTGTAGTGTCAGCGCATACACGAGGAGAGCAATGCCGGCGATAAGAGTAAATGCGAGTTCAAGCCAGACACTTCTTTTCAGCTTTGCAACGATGGATCTACTGCTTCCATTGAGCATAGCGGTAATCTCCGCCTCGTTGCGAGGTTGGAACGACTGCCCCTGTTTCTTCCAGATACTCTTTAGATCATCAAGTTCCATGCTAGCCCATTATTTTTCGTAGTTTCTCCCTGATCCTGTTCATCCTCACTCTTACATTATTTTGCGAAATGCCAATAGTCTCAGCAATGTCCTCGCATGGAACTTCCTCCAGCGCCATCATCACCATCGCCCGGTCAATCTCGTTGAGCTGATGAATTGCCCATTTCAGTTTCTGAAGATTCTCCTCTGAATCGTCTCCCGTTTCAGAGATATTGAAGTGAACTTCCTGTAAATCTTCGGTAACGATCTTCCGCGTTTCTTTTCTGAAACCGGAGATCGCAGTGTTCAGTGCAATCCGATACATCCATGTGGTGATCTTAGCTTCGCCGCGGAACGTTGGAAATGATTTCCATAACTGAAGGACGATCTCCTGAAAAAGGTCGTTGCGAACTTCCCGGTCGTTCTCATACATGATGCAGACCTTATGGATCAGTCCCTGGTGTTCGTTAATAAGATTGACAAATTTCTGTTCTTCCTCGAGCGCCAACGGAGCGAACTTTAAGTATTCGTCGAAGGTATAGAAAGAAAATTACAGATGAAAAAGGTGGTCTGCCTTAAGATTTTTTCTCCTCCTGTTTCTCAAGATTGAACAGGTCGTGGAGCATTTCAGTGAGCGTCTCCGCTTCACCGCGTTTGCACGCAGCTTTAAGCTGAAGCACGGGGTATTTCAGGATCTTCTGCATCAATGAGCGACTCATCTCATCGAGCTTTTGCGCTTCTTCTGGTTTGGCATTCTTCACGAATCGCGCAAGCTCTTCCTTTCGAATTTGCTCAAGGGCGTTCTTCAACTTTTGGATGGTAGGGGAAACTACCATTTCCTTCGACCAGTCTTCGAACTCAGCCATAGCCTCGCCGATAATAGACAATACGGAAGGGATAGACGCCTTTCTGCGCTGGACAGCCTCGTTAGTCTTCTCCTGAATATCGTCGAGGTTGTACACGATCGCGCCGGGGATCTCATCGATCACTGGTTCGATACTACGAGGCATTGACAGGTCAATAAAGAACTTATGCGAAAGGATTCCGAGCTTCTGCACCATCTCAGCGGTGACGAGTGGTTCAGCACCGGACACAGAACTGATGATCACATCAGCGGTCTCAAGCGCCTTTGGTAACTGATCCATTCCTCCAAAATGAAAACCGGTCTTCTCGGCCAGCTTTTCAGCTTTTTCAATAGTTCGGTTCAATATTGTCACCTCAGCAAAGGAGGAGTCCTGCAAATTCAGGCATATGTCATTGCCGATCTCACCTACACCGAGCACGAGAACACGTGGTTCACGGATCCCGGCAGTAAGGTCTTCAGCAAGCTCTTTAGCAGCGTATGAGATCGATGCGGCGCCGTCCCGGAAAGAAGTTTCCTGAACCACGCGTTTATTAACAAAAAAGATGGTGTGCATAAGCCGGTGCAGGAAAGGTCCGGCGATGTTTTCATCAGCGCTCCATTGGTAAGCATTCTTCACCTGGCCCGAGATCTGGAGATCACCGATAACCTGAGCGTCAAGCCCCAAAGAAACCTCGAAAAGGTGCTGAATCGCGTCCTTTCCTTGTAGCTGCTGAAAATAACCTTCGAATTGACGATCAGAAAGATTCTTTACAAATGCCAATCCTGTAAAGATTTCCGAATGAAAATCATTCTCGGCATTGTAATACACTTCCGTCCTGTTGCAGGTCGACACGACAAGAACATCCGTAGCCGTAGTGTATTCCCTGATAAAATTCAACAGTTGTTTGCCAGCTGATTCGTTAAGGGATACCTGCTCGCGAACGGAAACAGGCGCGGTCTTGTACGTGAGAACTAGTGCTTTAAAATTCTGAGTCATCCGAACTGCAAATGTAAATTCCTCTAGAAACCCAAACCACCTAAAAACTAATTTAGAATCAATTTAAATAGGTTATCCAATCGCGGATGGTGCTTTTACGGCCGCCACGCAGCTTGGTTACAGGCCCTATCCAATACGCTTTTCAGCATCGATAAAGTTTCCGGCCCGAAACAAAATTCGATGATTTCTATTTCGCGGTTAATGGTCTCAATCACTCTTCAGCATGACAAAAGTCATTTTGCGAACCACTTGGTGGAATAGGGAACGCGATTCTCCTATATTTCCCTCCTCCGTTGTGTGTTATGTTCAAGGTTTACAGATTTCTATATGGGGTTTTTGGCTTCTCCCGCTCTCAGAGCAATGGATTCCTCATTCTTTTGCCATTGATTCTATGCGTTTTCTTTTCTGAGCCTGTCTACAGACTTTTTCTTTCGTCCAGAACCATCGATTACTCCGCTGACGTTGCCAGGCTCGATAGCCTGGTTCGGTTGTTTACCCCAAAAACTATCGATACTGCAAAAACAAGCCTGCCAGTAGCCACTCCGTTTGATCCGAATACCGCATCAGCGTCGCAACTGACTGATGCGGGAATTCATCAACGCCTTGCTACAAGAATTGTGAACTACCGCAACAGGGGAGGCCGATTTAAAGAACCAGCAGATCTTCTTCGAATCTATGGCATGGACTCGGCGACCTTTTCGCGTATACAGCCATATATCCGCATAAGACGTTATGAGGCTTCCCAGGGGGAGGGCTCCGGTAAAGTTCATGAAGAACGGAAAGCAACTCCTATCGCGCTCGTCGACCTGAACCTGGCGGATTCCACCCAATTAAAAAGCGTTTACGGTATTGGCTCCCGGCTCGCAAACCGGATTACCAGGTATAGGGACAAGTTGGGTGGATTCGTTTCTATGGACCAGCTTTACGAAGTCTATCGGCTTGATTCTGTTATAGTTTCAGCCCTTAGGAAGCGGTTCACAATAACGGACGGGTTCGTACCCCGGAAGCTGGACCTCAATGCGGTTGGGCGACAGGAACTGGCTGCTCATCCCTATTTATCGCCAAGAGCCGCCGATGCCATTGTTGCTTATCGATTAAAGCATGGAAAATTCTTATCGATTGAAGAAATTAGGCAAATACCAGCCTTAGATACAACTATGCTACGCAGATCCGCTCCCTATCTGCAAGTCAGCACGGATCAGGGAGATTAGGCATTACTATTGAAAACGCAACCTGAACTCTTTAGAGATAACTCAAAAAAAAGGCTGGAGTTGGATCGCTCATGCGTTTTTGTGAAGCAGGAAATAATATTTCGAAGTACTTTTCAGTTTAATTAATTATGCCCGAAACGGCTAAAAGCATTATCAATTCTTTCCTTCGGCGACTAACGAATCTGTCGGGCACTAACCGAAGTCTCGTTCTGCTGCGTCTTTTGAATGATCAGTTTATCGATCTGCAATCATTTTCTTTTCTGAATGAATTGCCATCATTTGAAATTATTCGCGCGCTGGTGAAAAATTCCGGCTATAAACTTTGTGCGGTCCATGACAGCAGAATGGAAGCGAATAACGTGATGAGCCAGAAGATCAAAATGCTGCAGAGAATTGATCGATTTGTATTCGAAGAGAAAGGAACGAATGATCTTCATGTAGGCTGGCCTTTTGTCCGTGGAAAGTTTAATGACGGGACGCTGGTCAGGTGCCCTCTATTGTATTTCCCGGTCTCTCTGACTCAGGTTGGAGCGCAGTGGACGCTGGAACCACGAACTGACGCCGGAATTACATTCAACAAAGCATTCATTCTAGCTTACGCGTTTTACCATAAGCTGAAACTTGATGAGGAGCTTCTCGAATTCTCCTTTGATGATTTCGATAAAGACGTTCAGGGTTTCCGGAACCAATTGTATCAGCTGTTGCAAAACAGGATAGAACTGAATTTTAATACTGACAACTTCACAGAAGAGCTTCAGCCTTTTCAAAATTTCAAGAAGGCCGAGTTTGAAGAGGAATATACGACAGGTCAGTTGAAATTATTTCCTGAAGCAGTATTGGGAATGTTTCCTCAGGCGGGATCTCAACTTGTGCCGGATTATCTTCATCTACTTGAGACGGAAGAATTCGAAGATCTTGAAGGCTTTTTTGAAAAACAGAAAACCGAAGAAGGTGTCGCAGAAGGCCAGGTTCCTGTGAAGGAGGAGACAGTATTTACACCGTTTCCTCTGGATGCGTACCAGGAGAAGGCGATTCATATGATCCGCCGGGGGAATTCGATCGTCGTGCAGGGGCCTCCGGGAACTGGTAAGTCACAACTTATTTGTAATCTCCTCGCCGATTCGATGGCGGCAGGGCGGAAGGTGTTGCTGGTATGTCAAAAGAGGGCCGCTTTGGATGTGGTGTACGACAGGATGGACAAGGTAGGACTTTCTCCGTTCACTGCTCTGGTTCATGACTTTCGGAATGATCGCAGAGAGATCTTCAATAAGATATCAAAGCAGATAGAACGAATTGAAGATTACAAAGCGCGTAACCGTACCGTTGATGTTATTCAGGCCGAGCGGAAGTTTGTGCAGATCTGTCGTGGTATCGATCATGTTACGGAGGAATTAAGTGAGTTTAAGGAGGCGCTGTTCAACGAGAGGGAGTGCGGTCAATCTATTAAGCAACTCTACCTCACGTCGGATCCAATGGCTCCTTCTGTGAATATGAAGCAGGAATATCCGCACTTCACTTTTCCGCTGGAGCCCTTTTCAAAGATCATCCGGCGTTATTCGCAGTACGCGACGATTTATGACGCGCCGGATCATCCCTGGAAAGGACGGAAGCCTTTCGCCAATTTCACCGCTTCCGACGAACAGGAAGTTGAACAAACCCTTGGAGACATCATTGCCTTCCAAAAAAATATATCTGCACAGGTTTATCGTCTCACCGGCAATCAGCTGAATCTCGAAGACTGTGAGACGCTCTGGTACCGGCATGAAGAGATCCTTGGTATGTTAAGCTTACTTAAGGAAGAGGAGACGTACCGTTACTTTCAGCGCATGTCGACCGAGCCGGATGACGACACGAGTCTTCTGTGGCTGTCCAACATGGAACGTGTGACGCTGAATTGCTTCGACGAGATTGGTCCCGAAGTCACAATCCCGACGGAACAATTAGGGAAGTTCCAGGAAGCTTTACACGAACGAATGAAGGCTCGTGGAAATGTGATCCGGATGGTCCGGTGGGAGTTTTTCTCTGATAGCAAGTTTGTGGTAAAGCGTGCCCTTGTCGCGAATGAGCTGGCCTATAATAAATTCGGATTACGGGTGCTGGAGCAGCGTATAGACACCAGGTTGAATCTTGAGCATCATCTGACGGCGCTTCGAAATGCGTCGTGGCTCATGGATCTTCCTATGGACTACAAAAAGGAAAACCTCCAGCGGTGGTTCAATGCCCAGAAACTCGCGGTCCGCGCGAAGATGATCTTCAGATCATTGCGTGAGATCAAAGATTCGATCAATCCAGCAGGAATGCCTCGCGCGGAGTTTCATTCAGTGATGCGGCACCTGCTCGATATCGTGAAGGAAATCCCCTCCAGGAAGGAAGACTGGCAACGATATCTTTCCATCTTTCATATCCGGCAGGTGATTCTGGATCCTCCATCGGCGGAGAAGCTCAAATTTTCATTGCGCAAGGATTTCGACAACCTGTGCGAATACGATAAACTCAAGCTAAATCTCACTTCAGCGGAGGAGGCAGTGCTGCTAAAGCTGCGTGATCAAGTTGGAGAGTGGGATGGCGATCGTATAGATGTGCTTTTTCAGAATAGCATAAGACTTGCCTGGATCGATCATATCGAACTTAAATACCCGATCCTCCGCGCGGTATCCTCTATGAAGATGGAGGAAATGCAGACTGAGCTCCATAACCTTGTAATGGAAAAGGAAAAACTCAGTCTTGAAATACTGCTCATCCGCGCAAGGGAGAAGGCGTATGAAGGATTGACCTATAACCGGCTTAATAACCTTGTTTCGTATCGTGACCTTCTGCATCAGGTAACCAAAAAGAAAAAGCTTTGGCCATTGCGAAAGCTGATCTCTACCTTTCATGAAGAACTGTTCCAGCTTGTTCCGTGCTGGATGGCTTCACCGGAATCAGTGTCAGCAATTTTCCCGATGAAATCTCTCTTCGACCTTGTCATTTTTGATGAAGCGTCACAATGTTTTTCAGAACGTGGAATACCGGCTATGTACAGAGGGAAACAAATCCTCGTCGCCGGCGATGGTCAACAACTTCGTCCGAGTGAACTGTATCAGGTACGCTGGAACGAAGACGATAACGATGCGCCGGATACTGAAGTTGATTCGTTGCTTGAATTAGCAGAGCGTTATCTGCCTACCGTTAATCTTCAGGGACATTATCGCAGCAAATCAATGGAGTTGATTGAGTTTTCGAATCGTCACTTCTATGACCGCCGCCTGAAACTGCTTCCGGATCGTCAGGAGATGAACCGGGACGAACCGGCAATCGAATACAAAAAAGTTGATGGTGTCTGGGAAGACCAGACAAATATGGCGGAAGCACAGGAGGTTGTGTCGACGGTAATTCGATTCCTTGAGGACGCTCCTGACAAAGAGATTGGTATTGTTACTTTCAATGCTCCACAGCAGAATCTTATTCTGGATCTACTGGAGGAGGAGTTCGAAAAGCTGGGGTCTGGCATCCCGTCGACGGTATTTGTGAAGAACATTGAAAACGTTCAGGGCGACGAAAAGGATGTGATCATCTTTTCGGTGGGATACGCGCCGGACAAAAAAGGGAAGATGGCGATGCAGTTCGGAAGTTTAAGCATGTTGGGCGGTGAAAACCGTCTTAATGTAGCGGTTACCAGGGCTCGTGAAAAGGTCGTCGTCGTTACCAGTATTCTTCCGGATCAGTTGAACACCCAACAATCAAAGAACCTCGGGCCGCGTTTGTTGCAAGAGTATCTTGCCTATGCCAGGAGTGTATCACAACGACAATTCAATTTCGAAAAAAGAACTTTCGGTGATGACAGCAATGCCTCATATCTAAGTAGTAGAATCCGGCAATGGGGATCGGAACGTATCGGTGCATTTTCGTTTCATGAGAACATTCTGCCGCATGCGGATATCAGCGTTTTGAAAGAAAACCAATATCTCGGTGTAGTCCTCACCGATGACGAACGATTTAATCAATCGGTTTCAATCAAGGATGCGTTCGCTTATACACCATCACTGCTACAGCGAAAGAACTGGGGATACCGCTTTGTTTTCAGCCGGCAGGTCTGGAAAGACATCGATGCTCTGGAGAATCGTCTGATGTTGTTCGTCGGAAGTCAGGAGAGCAAAGAACCTCAGAAGGGATAAATAATCTTCGGGGAGCGATAGTGAATTGACCTGGCCTCTCCGTTCAGCTTTCCATTATTGTGTGCCGGGTAATAGCAATGTAAAATAGAATCAAGCAACTCTTCTTCTTTTGCAATTCGGGTTGCCTTTTGAAGCGTGGCGTCGGGCAGGATTGTGAACAACGGTTGGGGTACACTCAGCAGGAGGGGAATCGCGCTAAGGAGTTTATCATCCCATTCTTTATACATGCGGAGCAAATCGTCGGGGTAAACCACGGTTCGGTCGCTTCCTGACTCGGGTAGTACTTCGAAGGGTTCTTCGATGTTTAAATATCCATAGTCATCCGTCAGCTCTTCTCCCGGATGGATGTCGCGTACGGCGATCTCAAACTCGTATGCGGTAGTCACACAGTTGGAATTAAAACTGTGGTTGACAAACCTTGCATTGTCCCAGCAAAGGATATGCTTGCCTTCCTGGTTCCTGTAGGTATACTTTTCCAGGACTCTTTGATAGATAGGGTCAAGGTCTCTCACCTGTTCCGGTGTAAAGAGTCTGTCTAATTTATCAAGGGCCCAGGTAATAGTCCCTTTGGGGATGAATTTGGTCGCCACAACGCCATAGCCAATAACGGGACTGATGAAGCGGAGCTCCGTGTCAGGGTGGATCATTTCTCTAAGAAATTTCGACATGCTAGAACGATATTTTTTCAGACTAGTGCAAATTTTCTTCGTGAGCCAAGAGCAACTTCTTCACATAATTTTTTATTGAAACGAAAGACGGGAATTTTCTTTCGGGTGTCGGTTTCCCTATGACCATTTTTCTGATTTGATGGTTGCCCCCCATTCTTAAACAGAAGTGTTTGGACTGAAAATCGTCGGGCAACGATCCTTCCGTATGTACAATTCAGAATTTGCTTCACCGCCGAGGAAGGCCCATTCCATGAAAGCTAATTCCACCCTGCAGGCGTGGAGCTCATGAATATCCTGACCCTGTATAAACGCACTATGGATTATACCTGATCCCTGGTTAAGCCTTATCTATAGAGAAGGCTTTGATAAGGCTTTGATAAGGCTTAACTAAGGCGGAACCCTGCTGTCGCACAGCTTCAGGGTAGGTGCTGGAGGCTATTCGCTTTCATCAAATGTACACAGACATGAACATTACGGGTAAAGGTGGGGAGCCTGTTTCCACTAAATCCCAGCGTTTTGTCTAATCACCGTCTAATGATGGCTCCATCAGGTGTTGCTTCTGATTCCCAAGCTTAAGGGTCCTATCGAACGTCCTCTTTTTAAAAAACCATCAACTTCTTGAAGCACAGGGTTCAGGACGACCCCTTCTCTGAATATCAAAGCTTTATCAGACTGCACTGGACCTTTTTTCAGTGAGAGGGCGACTTTAATAATTTGTAGTCCAGTTGATTAGAATGCAGTTAGAATTACCCTGGAGAGAAACACAAACCCCCGATAGGCAGTTATTTTCGGGAGCAGGCATTCAGATTTCGGTAAGCAAAGTAACGAACCTGTACAAATGTTTTAACAATGGCTAAGATGAAAAACATAATCACACTCCTCCTTTTGCAAGTCGCTTTCATTGCCAACGCTCAGAACAGTTGTGGAATCTATGCAACCCGCGCAGACTTTCTTGAGAACAAAGTAACATACGCTTTTGATAATTGTGATGTTAAGGTTCGGATGGATAAGGATATCGTCGCCAGGCATAGTGATACAAAGCTCCGGTTCGACTTTGATTTCATTTACGGATATACAGACGGAACCAATCTTTACAGATCATATGGAAGACCCTCACTTTTTAAAGATGCAGGTTATTACAAAGTGATCTTCGACGGGGATGTAGTAGTTTATGAAAGAATTCGCCGCGATCATCGTAACGGTCCGCGTTCCTTCTATTACTATAGTTTATCCAAGGATTCGCCAATCGCGCCATTAAAGTCACAATTCTATACAACGACTGCGGCGGGGAAGGCGGTTAAGTTAAATCTTGCTGCTTTGCGTCAGTCACTCAAGATTGAGTTTTCAGCAGACCCTGCATTCCATTTGGTTGATTTAGGGTTTGAAAAAAAGAAGCCGGACATTTCTGCCCGACTTCAAACTACAACCAGACGCCCTAAAGTCTTATAATCAGTTCGTAGTGGCGTAAGCAGGAACTGACTTCACTGTTTTTACAATTCTAGCGGCGACTTTGTAGGGATCTGCGGCAGAATTTGGTCTTCTGTCCTCAAGCCATCCCTTCCAGCCGTTCTCAACAGTGGCGATAGGAATGCGAATTGAAGCGCCCCTGTCGGATACACCATACGAGAATTTATCGATAGACTGTGTTTCATGTTTTCCAGTGAGACGGAGATGATTATCGGCTCCGTATACGGCGATGTGCTCTTTCACATAAGGAGCGAAAGCCTGGCATACGCTGTCGTAAACTTCTTTTGATCCTGCAGTGCGCAGAAGTGTATTGGAGAAGTTTGCGTGCATTCCTGATCCGTTCCAATCCGTTGCGCCGAGAGGTTTGCAATGCCAGTTGATGGCGACACCATATTTTTCAGCGGTTCTTTCCAGGAGATAGCGGGCTACCCAGACCTGGTCACCAGCGGCTTTTGCACCCTTCGCGAAGATCTGGAACTCCCATTGTCCGGTAGCAACTTCTGAGTTTATACCTTCGATGTTGATCCCAGCTTCGATGAGGTAGTCGAGATGTTCTTCGACTATATGGCGGCCAAAGGCATTCTTAGCGCCCACAGAGCAATAGTATTGTCCTTGTGGTTCAGGGTAGCCTACGGCAGGAAAGCCCAGCGGTTTGTTCGTCTCAGGATTCCAAAGGAAGTACTCTTGTTCGAAGCCAAACCAGAAATCATTGTCATCATCGTCAATGGTAGCCCTTCCGTTGGATGGGTGTGGAGTGCCGTCCGGGCTTAGTACTTCACACATTACCAGGTAGGCATCTTTTCTTGCGGGATCCTTGAAGATCGCGACGGGTTCGAGAAGACAATCAGAAGATCCGCCGGGTGCCTGTTGTGTAGAGCTTCCATCGAAGCACCATTCAGGGCAGCTTTCAAGTTTTCCGTCGAAGTCTTTTACGATTTTGGTCTTGCTTCGTAAACTCTGGGTGGGCTGATATCCATCCAGCCAGATGTACTCGAGTTTTGTTTTTGACATAAGGTGTAGTTGTTTATGGTTGTGTTATAGTTTCTTAGAATTTGTAAACGGCGGCGAGGTTCAGTGAAGGAAGCATCTTCGTAGCCTTACCATCTTTGTCGAGGAATGAATCTTCTGAAGACATATCGATCCGGAATTCAGGAATGAAAGTCAGGCCACCTTTGATTACGTTCGCTGACAGAGTGAATTCCATTACGCTTCCGTTTCCTTCGTCATCAACACCAATGATGCTGTTGTAGCCAGTGATAGGGTCAAAGCCTCCGAGGTGACCATTCTTGATGGCAAAATATTCTGCGCGAAGTCCGAGTGCGAAAGATTCAGACAATGTCACTTTAGGATACAATGCAACACCGAAGTAGCTAGTAGCATCTCCACTCGCATCTTTGATTGATCCTTCGTCTACATCGTAGTACTCACCAGTAGCCAGTGATTGCAGTGATGTGTTCAATCCGAGGTAGAACTTTTCAGAGAGGTTGAAACCGAGGGTGATATCACCTTGAGAAAGTACGCCGGTTGATGACATTACATCGCCGCCGAGTTGTTTCTCAAGCTTACCATCCTGATCTCCAACCACAGCGTTGAACCAGATACCACCCGCTTCATTTGCGTAACCAAGCTGGAATCCGAATGTATAAGTATCTACAGGGTTGAATTCAACAAGATCTGTAGGGTTCATGATGGCCAGCTTCATGTTCATACCATTCGGGAATGTGAAGTCGGCACGGGCTCCAGAGTGGCTGAAAGGTCCCCATGAGAACAGATAAGATGTAGAGTAGTGGAAGTTCACCGCCGGAGAGATTACTTCATAACCGAGGAAGGTGTTGAATTGTCCGAGGTTCAGGGTTACAACGTCGCTGAACTTGTAGTAGGCATACATCTGGTTGATGATCGACTGACCGGATGCTGCGGCGAATACAGCAGCTTTTCCTCTTGGTCCGAAGACGAGGTCAGCAACGAAACCAGCTTTCTCTCCATCGTAAGCTGCCACGAGGTTGGCCATACCCAGGGAGAAACCTTTCAGGTCAGCGAAGGCGGTTGATGGGGCGTATCCGCCTATTGCTCCGTTGGTAGATCCGAATGCTGTGCGGAAGTATGCGTCAACAGTTCCTGAAAGTGTAAAAGTCTTGGTTGAATCTTGTGCGGATACCGACACCGTTGCGGCTGATATGAGTGCAAGAATTCCCAGAAGGTTATTGGTAAATTTTTTCATGTTCGTTTTTGGTTGTTTGAAATTTGACGAGGGGTTGTTTGGCTTTGGCACGCAAAAGGCAGGGGAGGGAGCCCACCTTTTGCTTGCCGAAGATTTTTACATCACTTTTTCTTCAAGTGAGCTGTAGTCTACAGGGTAGAGGTTTTCGCCGTGCTGGCTGAAATCTGAACCTACTTTCTTTTCTTCAGGACTTACGCGAAGAGTCATGATGAGGTCAGTGATTTTCAACAGCGCGAGGGAACCGAGGAAAGTGAAACCCACAACGATACCCAAAGCTTTCATGTGTGCGAAGAAGAGTGCAGTTTCTCCGAAGAAGAGTCCGTTTCCTGTTGTGTTACCACCGTTTACGGAAGTGTGTGCAAGCAGACCGGTCATTACCATTCCAACTAATCCACCTACACCGTGGCAAGGGAATACGTCGAGTGTATCTTCAAGAGAAGTTTTGTTCTTGTAGTGAACAACGATGTTACTGATGATCGCGGCGAATGTTCCGATGAACAAGCTTGAAGGAACAGTTACGAAACCAGCTGCAGGAGTGATGGCAACAAGACCTACAACAGCACCGATACAGAATCCGATAGCAGAAGGTTTTTTACCTCTTACTGCATCGAAAAGAATCCAGGCAAGACCGGCTGCGGCAGATGCGGTGTTAGTCGTAGCAAAAGCAGATGCTGCAAGAGGTCCTGCTGAAAGGGCGCTACCTGCGTTGAAACCGAACCATCCGAACCAGAGAAGACCTGTACCAAGGAGTACGAAAGGAATGTTAGCAGGAGAGATGTGAGTTTTCTTCTCGTCTTTGCTTCTCAGGTAGATGGAAGCGGCAAGGGCTGCGAAGCCGGCAGACATGTGAACTACTGTACCACCTGCGAAGTCAAGAACCCCCATTTTGAAGAGGAATCCTTCTGAGTGCCATGTCCAGTGCGCCAAAGGTGCATATATAAGGAGGGAAAACAGCACAAGGAAAAGGATATAAGACTTGAAGCGGATGCGTTCAGCGAAGGTTCCAGTGATAAGGGCTGGGGTGATGATCGCGAATTTCAATTGGAAGAAGGCGAAAAGCACCATTGGGACGGTTCCCCATACCGCACCGTCCAACACGCCGTCGAACATAAAGTACGTTGAGGGGCTTCCGATAAACCCGCCTTGTGATTCTCCGAAGGCCAGGCTGAATCCGACTACGATCCAAACCACGCTGATTACGCCGATAGCGATGAAGCTTTGGAGCATGGTTGAGATGATGTTTTTAACATCGATCATTCCGCCGTAGAAGAAGGCAAGGCCCGGCGTCATTAAGAATACCAGTGCGGCTGCACATAGCATCCAGGCGGTATCGCCGGTGTCGATACCTTCAGTGACAATTTCTTTAGGGACGGCCGGCATAAACACCGCGGCGACGCTGACCGCGACGAGGAGGAGCAAGATGATTAGAGATTTCTTCATTGGTCTGTAGTTTTAGGTAAAATTTTGACTGGTGTTTGAAATATTTCGTACAATTTTCCCTCATCTAGGGTAAAAAATGAACCAGTTTTCGAAAAAAATTACCGAAACCGTTGTAGTACGGCTTGATTTTGAACCTAACCCTGTACTTTTTGAAAAATCTTCTAATAATTCTCTAATGACCGAATAGAATTTTCGTCAACTGAGCTAAAGGGGTATAAAATTTGGTATTTTGGGATAACGCGACATTTTAGTTTGAAAATGAAGTAACTCCAGAGTTCAAACGAATGCGCTGAATTTTCCGGTTGGAATAGGAAACAAAGGGGGGATAATAAAAAAAAACCGACCCCTTTTGAGGATCGGTTTTCAGGTTTAGATAAGGCCTACGAATTACTTTCTTCCACCACCGAAGAAACCGCCGAGACGGATTCCGATATAGTTATTATTGAAGCTTCCGTCGAAATTATCATTTTTCGTCTTTCCAACCAGGTTATAGTCGATAGACAGTGTGAAGTGTCCTGCGTCGAAACCAACACGTGGGTAGAATCCGAATTTCGTTTCGTCATCAAGACCGAGATCCTGAGTCTGACCGTCGAACTCAACCTGCGCAGCCTTGATCGAGTACATACCAAAGCCAGCTCCTACGAATGGTCTGAAACTGTTGTTGCTGAAATAGTACTGAGCATTAAGTGTGTAAGAGCCAGAAGTTGATACTTTGAATTCCGCTGACTCAACGGACTCAGAGTAACCGCGTGCCATGGCAGCCCACTCCATTCTAAGACCAAGTTGGAGGTTGTCCTGAATCTTGTAAGAAGGTTCAAGATAGAAAAGGACACCACCTTTGGCGCCATTTCCGCCAGGGATAGCGTATCCTCCACCAAGCCCCACCTTAAATTTCTTGAACTCCTGGGCATTGGCGGCAACGGTAAAGAGCATACATAGAGCAAAAAGAACGGTTAACTTTTTCATCGTGTTTGAATTTGGTTAAAAAATTATAGTTCAAATCACGGTATTCTCCGGGAGCGAAGGACAATTAGAAGGTCTGCTTATCATTTATGTGTAAGGTATAGGACCGAATACCTGATACAAAAACTCTGGAAAAGGCCGCTTTGCAATGGATTGCGGCTTTGTGTTACAACAAAATATTTTAGTCAGACCGGTTTTGGAAGCAAGAATTCCCTCAGAAAAACAGATGGCTCAGGGAATTATCGGAAATCGGCAGCCGCCTTGCATTCCGGCGAAGTTATTCTCCTTTCGTAGCGTACTTTTTCCACCACGTCTGGAATACGATCAATCCCCAGATCCTGGCATGGATGTCACCAGGATCATTGGAAAACAGTTTCTTTTTCAAGGATTCAATTTCAAGAGGGTCAAAAATCCCCTGGTGCTCTACAAATTCGCGGGAAAGGAGATCATCTACAATCATCGGCTTCATTTCCCGCCTGAACCATTTCAGCAAAGGAACCTCGAAGCCTTTCTTGGGTCGATTATATAATTCTGTCGGAAGGAAATCCCGATAGGCATCCTGAAGGACCATTTTCCTTAAACTGCGGTTGATCTTGTAGTTGTCGGGCAGCGAGATTACGAAGTTTACCAACTCATAATCGAGGAATGGAACCCTCACCTCAAGGGAGCACGACATACTCATCAGATCTACTTTGGTCAGCATGTCGTTAGGAAGTACAACGCGCATATCGGTTAGAAGAATGTCGTTGATTGAGCTGTCCTGAGGCAAAGTCTTGAGGAGTTCCGCTTTCCGATGCCGGTATTCTTCAGAGATCAGCTTCCGTTTATCGGTACTTAACAACTGGAGAACTTCGTCTTCCGAGGCGAATCCGGCCCACTTCCAATACCTTTCCGAAGAAGATAGGCGGCTACCGCTGCTGAATCGATGGAGCTGTCTGGCAAGGTTACCGAATTTGCTGTTCCGCGACTTTGGCAACCTCTCCCAAACGGAATGAAGGGACGTTACAAGGTTTTCCTTCCATCCTTTGTGAAGCATACGGTAGAAGGCAGCATGCTTGTTGTATCCGGCAAACAACTCATCTGCTCCATCCCCTGAAAGGGCAACCGTTGCGTGTTTCCTTGTCTCACGACTTAAAATAGAAACAGCTATCGCTGATGAATCGGCAAACGGTTCATCGACATAGTCGAGCAATGACCGTACATGTGCATACAGGTCGTCATTGGTTACTGAGAATACGGTATGATTCGTTCTGAAATGGCGCGCGACCAGATTGGCATAATGAGTCTCGTCGAAAAATTTTTCGTCTTTGAAACCTATGGAGAATGTATGAAGGTCAGATTTATATTTTCTGGCAATACCTGTGATGATGGAAGAGTCAATGCCGCCGCTGAGAAATGCTCCAAGAGGAACGTCGGCGACGAGGCGGCGCTGCACTGATCTTTCAAGAAGTTCACGAAGCTGCGCCTGGGCATTTTCATAAGATAGGTTTGAAACCTTTCCGGGCTCGTAAGGAATATTGTAATAACATTCCGTTTCAATCTGCTGGCGGCGAACCTTCAGGTAATGCCCGGGTAACAACTTATGAACAACCTTAAAGATGGTGGCCGGCGCGGGAATGTAATTCAGCTGCAGGTATGTATACAATGAGTCGTAATCAATGGTACGATCAATGCCATACTGGAACATCGATTTCATCTCTGAAGCAAAGATGAACTTGTCTTCATCAAAACAATACAGCAGTGGTTTTATTCCGAAGCGGTCACGCGCCACGAAAAAACTTTGCTCTTTTTTATCGTAGATACAGAATGAGAAAAAGCCATTCAGCTTTTGCAGGCATGAAGGACCTTCGTGCATGAAGAGCTTTAACAAAACCTCCGTGTCTCCATCGGAGAAAAACGTTACACCTTTTCGTACAAGATCATGTCGAAGCTCACGGTAGTTGAAGATCTCACCATTGAAGACGATACAATATCGATGTTGGTCGTCCCACATTGGCTGGTTCGAAACATTTGATGTATCGATAATCGACAGCCTTCTATGTCCAAGCCCGACCCATTCATCAATAAAGATATCCTGAAAATCCGGTCCACGTTTCTCCAGCGACATCGTGGCTTGCGTGACATGAATCTTGTTGAACTTGCCAACAAGGTTAAAGGCGAATATTCCGGTGATGCCGCACATCCGGAGTGGATTAAAGTGTTTTGATTTTTAAGTTCCTGAACCACACTTCATGTTTATGGTCCTGCAAAGCGATATGGCCTTTTGTGGCAGCTGCGAACTTTGGAAAATCTTTCCATTTACTTTCGTCGATCCTTTTATTCCATTCCTCTGAGTTGATGTCGTATTCGGTCACCTTCCCACCGTTGAGCCAATGCTCTACGTGAGGGCCGTTGACAACCAGCTTCGATTCGTTCCATTCTCCTGCCGGATTCATCTTTTTGTCCCTGGCGGCTTCATACATATGGTAATTTGATCCGGTGAGTTGAGAAGGCACAGGTTCGCCGGGGTAACCTTCATCATCGAGAATCTGGTATTCAGGGCCGGTCATATAGGTTTCGCTCAACTCCTCCGTTACATGAAATATCACACCAGTGTTCGCCTGTGGAGATATCTTCCATTCGAACTTTAGCTCGAAGTTCTCATACTGATCTTTGGAAATAAGATCAGCGCGCATATTCTCACCGTTGTCGTCGAATGCGCGGCAATGAAGGGTTCCATCGGAGACTTCCCAGCTGTTATTGTCGAGGTTTTTGAAGACGCGCCATCCAGACATTGTCTTTCCGTCGAATAATAATGCCCACCCTTCCCGCGCTTCTTCATCGCTTAGTTTGTTATTGCTGTCATCCACAGCAACGTTGGCTGTGTTGGCCTGATCTTTTCCCGATGGAGAAGTACACGCTGCAACGAAGATGATTGCTGTCAGGATCAGAATGATTCTGCTCATTGTTTATGGTTTGTTGAAAATGAATACCTGTGTAAAAGCACCGGCTCCCACCAACCGATGTTCGTCGCCATGATCGACGGCGGTGATCGAAAATACATAGAAGTTCTCTCTGCTTACCTTTTTGTTTCTCATAGATGAATCCGTGCTTTTCGCTTTGTTCAGTACAGCCTCCTTGTGCATTTGTTCCGTTGGATTCGTAAAGTACGCTATGATCACGATGAGTGCCACAAGAAGTATACTTACGAGAAACCGGAAGATCTTGTACAGCAGAAAGAATATGATGATTACAACGATAAAGACCGCAATGTACGTGAGATAAGTCATCATAGTCGTCAGAAAATTTTCCCGGGGTTCAATATACCATTCGGGTCAAACACTTTCTTGATTCCCCGCATAATATTAAGGTTTGCCTCTTTCATCGCGATAGGCATGTACGGTCTCTTTGCGATGCCGATTCCATGTTCCCCGGACAGAGTTCCACCGAGGCTTACCCCCAATGAGAATATTTCCCCTATGCCATCGACTATTTTCGTATTCCAGTCTTCGTCGCTGATCTGTTCTTTCAGGATATTGATATGCAGATTCCCGTCACCAAGGTGGCCATAACAAACAGAGTTAAAGCCATATTTCTTTCCAATCTCTTTTATTCCCACAATAAATGATGGCAGATTCCCGCGTGGCACCACTACGTCTTCCGCTTTTGTGAGGGAATAGGCATTCACTGCGGGTGAAATGTTCTTGCGAATCTTCCAGAGCTCTTCTTTCTGCGAAGTGTTATCAGCAAACAGTATTTCACCACACTTGAATTGCTCTGCCACCTGCATGACTCTTTCAGCGTCACGCATCAGAACTTCTTCATCGTTTCCGTCGAGTTCACAAAGAAGGTAGGCGTCCATGTCAGGTGGAAACGGTGTTGTTACTTTGGCGGCATAGATCTTCTCACAATAGTCAATGGTCTTAATAGCGGCTTCCCTTTCGAAGAATTCCATACCTGAGGGTGAAATTCCTGCGCGAAAGATTTCCGCGATAGCTTTGCACGCCTCAGCATTGGTTACGAAAGGCAGAAGCATCAATACTGATTTCTTTGGGAATCCCCTGAGCTTAAAAACTATTTTCGTGATGATGCCCAGCGTGCCTTCGCTGCCGCACATCAGCTGCGTAAGATTGTAGCCGGTAGAATTTTTGAGGACATTCGCCCCAGTCCAGATGATCTCACCAGTGGGTAGCACTACTTCGAGGTTGATGACATAGTCGCGCGTCACTCCGTACTTCACAGCTTTTGGCCCGCCGCTGTTTTCAGAGACGTTGCCTCCGATAAAGCAAGACCCACCGCTCGCCGGATCAGGGGGGTAAAACAGTCCCTTTTCTTTGACGGCATCCTGAAACACTTCTGTGATGACGCCTGGCTCTACCGTTGCCTGCAGATTCAATTCATCGATCTCGAGAATCTTGTTAAACCTTTCCATCGATAATACCACACCGTTATGGACTGGAAGCGCGCCGCCGCTCAGTCCCGTTCCACCGCCCCTGGGAGTAACAGGAACTATGGCTTCATTGCAAATCTTCATGATCTGCGAGATCTGCTCTACCGTAGCGGGCTTAATGACGACGTCGGGTAAGAAGGAGAAGTCTTCGGTCTCGTCATGGGCATAATGTGCGCGGCGCTCTTCATCGGTTATTATGAATTCTTTACCG
>JAEYXN010000302.1 GCA_023431285.1 Bacteroidota bacterium | reverse complement strand
GAAACCGGATGATGTTCTCATGATAATAGTCAACCCCTCTTTTATAAGTTCCTGCCCAGATGATGCCTTCGTTGTCTCGATAAAGGGTATTGATACTATTCTGACTGAGACTGTATTGATCTTCAATATTTCCAACAATGATCCTTACATTTTGTATTCTACGATCGATGATATTGATACCTCCATGGTCTGTCGCGATCCAGATTTGACCATAGTTATCTTCAACCACACCACGGATGATGTCCGAACTAAGACGAACAATATTGGATGTCGTCGTGTAGTGATTCAGTTGTGCTGTCGAAGGATCAAAATGGAAGATTCCTTTGTTTGAGTCTGCAATATATATCCAGAGATGGTTGCGGCTGTCTACGACAAATCGATAGTCCTGGCTTGCACCATTAAATTGTTTGAAAAGCGAAGAATCACGCGAAACAACTCTTAGAGATGAAGGGCTGAAGTTTTCGATCATTCCATTTTTATGGATGATCCATACATTTCCATTGGCCGACGTTTGTAACGCCGATACTTCGTTCGACGCGAGAGTGTAGACGTTTACGTCCACGTAATTCAGATTCGTCGTAGTCTTCTGACGATTGTTGTAATAGTAAATTCCCTTGTTCTGGTGGACAAACCAATAGTCCCCATTTTTGTCAGTAACAATATCAGTTAGATTCTGATCTGGAAGTTTGTACTTACTGATCATTTCTGAGACGTCGGTCCGAAAACGCTCCGTAGCCGGGTCATATACGTCTAGACCATTCCACGTGGATATCCAAAGGCGACCTTCGGGATCTTCGAACATTTTATTGATGTCGTCGTGGATCAGTGAATTGGGATCGGCCGGCACATTTCGAAACAATTTAATGGAATAACCGTCGAACCGATTCAGACCAGAAATGGTCCCAATCCACATGAATCCGTGCCGGTCTTTGAAAAAAGCTTTAACCTGATTATGCGACAATCCCCTGTTAGCGTCCAGATGCGAAAAACGGTATTGCTCAGGCTGTGCGAAAACCGACGTGATTACGCACGAAAATATCAGTAAGAGCAGTTTAGTCTTTGGTATCAAATCTCCGGATTCAGGACCTGTAAGTTAACGATACCAGATTTTTTCCAATAGAAAAAGCCCAATTATAAGATGGGTGACTGCTGAATGTTTAGCGGGCCTGACCTGATTCCCGGAATGGCCCAGAAACCGTCACTCAAGAATTGAAATATTTAGGAATTAACAGTTAAAATTGTAGAATAAACCCGATCAAAGATGGCTATCAAAAACGTCCGGATTCATCCAAATGATAATGTAATCGTTGCGCTGACCGACCTAAGTAAGGGCGAACGCATTATTCAGGATGGAGTTGAGGTGGAGGTCGCAGATTTTGTTCCCGCAAAGCACAAATTAGTAATACAACCCCTCGAACCCGGCGAGGAAATCGTTATGTATGGCGTTACAGTAGGGACCGCGTTGAGCCGCATCGAAAAAGGTGGTGTTATTGGGACTCATAACGTTAAACACAAGGCATCTACCTTCGGCGAAAAAGCAAAAAAATATGAGTGGACTGCACCCGACGTATCTCGTTGGAGAGACAGGACATTTCTGGGATACCACCGTAACGATGGTCAGGTTGGAACCGCTAATTATTGGGTAGTGCTGCCAATGGTGTTCTGCGAAAATAGAAACGTGCAGATGATTCGTGAGGCGTTTGAAGAAGAACTTGGTTTTTCCCGATCAGCTCCATATAAGAAGTTGGTTCGGCAGCTGGTAAGCGATTTTGTTTCAGGAAAGGAAATCTCCGACGTCGGAATGGAACAACAACATGCCAGCGAAATTCTTCGGAAAAGTGTTTTTCAAAACATTGATGGTATCAAGTTCCTCGAACATGAGGGTGGCTGCGGCGGAACCCGTCAGGATGCCAATGCCTTGTGCGCACTTCTTGCAGGGTATGTTCACCATCCTAACGTCGCCGGTGCAACAGTCCTAAGCCTTGGATGTCAGAATGCTCAGGTCGAAATCCTCCTTAAGAAGATTAAAGAATTCAATCCCAACTTCGATAAACCGTTGTTGATTTTTGAACAACAAAAAGAAGGAACAGAGCAACAACTCATTTCGAAAGCCATCCATCAGACGTTCCTCGGCTTGGTGGAAGCGAATAAACTCTCCAGACAACCCGCTCCCCTCAGCAAGCTTGTCGTCGGACTGGAATGTGGTGGCAGCGATGGCTTCTCAGGGATTTCAGCAAATCCGGCTACGGGACATGCATCGGACTTGATTGCAGCGCTGGGAGGAACGACTATTCTTTCGGAGTTTCCGGAACTGTGTGGCGTAGAACAGGAATTAATTAACAGGTGCGTCGATGAGAAGGTTGCCTTGCGCTTTTCTGAACTGATGCGCGCATACTCCCGCGCCGCAGAAGCAGTGGGATCTGGTTTTGATATGAATCCATCCCCGGGTAACATCAAAGACGGGTTGATTACAGATGCAATCAAATCCGCAGGAGCTGCAAAGAAAGGAGGTACTTCGCCAGTTACCGATGTTCTTGACTACGGTGAGTATGTAAAAACACCAGGGCTGAATCTCCTGTGTACTCCCGGCAATGATGTTGAGAGTACAACGGCTGAGGTAGGCGCCGGCGCAAATGTTGTCCTGTTCACGACTGGCTTGGGAACTCCAACGGGCAACCCCATCGCTCCCGTGATTAAGATCGCTACTAATACCAAGCTAGCACAACGGATGCCTGACATCATTGATATCGATACAGGGAGCATCATTCGTGGCGAAAAAACCATTGAACAGGTAGGCGAAGAAATCCTGGAGTACATCATTGAAGTCGCCAGCGGTACCCGGAAAGCGAAAGCTGTTGAGCTTGAGCAGAATGATTTTATCCCCTGGAAGCGCGGTGTTTCACTCTAACGTGAAACACCTTATATATATTAATAGCCAGGGTATGCAACAGCGTCGCAGTAATCTGTAGGTGCGTCAGAATACCTGTCTCGTACTGTGTAATTCAGGCGAAACTCTCCCCGATAAAATGTTCCATGACCTTCTACTTCATAGCCATTGGTTATCTGGTAAGGGATATCGATGTAATCGCCACTGACATAGGCTGAAACTGTGAGTCCTTCCGCATAAAATCCTTTCAATAATAACCCATCGCGCGTGCCGTATTCTTTGGAGACACGCATCGTGTAGTAAAGGTATTCGTGATAAGTATCGCTATACTCGTCAACGGAATAGGTACCTATCATGCGGTCGCGATAATCGTATCGTGTTTCGTGTGTATAATCAACGCAGGAAACAAGCATGAAAGCGGAAAGTACGAAAGCAATAATCGGTTTCATATGACTCTCTTTCCCCAGTATAATCAAACAAGGGGCCAAAAATTCTTTTGATCAATAAAGCCTTCGAATAAAGCTAATTTGAAGGATTGCTTCTCAGAAGTTGGAAGTGAATACTAGGTTGGCTGAAATAAAAAATACCGGATGCGGTTAACATCCGGTATTGCTTTGCGCCAACCCGGACGAGCCGGGAGAAAAAATGGCGCTGATCACACTTAAAAAAATTGGTATTCCGGTACCGGCAAAAAATATTTACAACCAACAACCACTACGAATGGAGTAAATGACCAGTCGTACCGGAAATACCATATCGTCACCTTCTTCGACTTTCGCCGACAGAAGTTATTAACTCAACAAAGTCAGAAACGTTAATCAACATTATCATGAAGGAACTTGTTATTCCCGAGAAGATTATTGTCGTCGTTCAGGTTATACTTTGAAATGAATTGTTCAGAAGAATGCGGAACATCCTGCATCTTAACTCCGCGACGAAGATAAGCAGGCAGCGACCACTTTTCATTAAATTCTTCTTTAGTCATTTCATTTTTTCGCGCGACTTTCAATTTTTCTTTACGTTCCTCTGCCTGTTGCGCCAATCTTTGTTTCGTTGAACGCAGCTCCATCATTCCATCATCGTTGATCATCTGATCACCGAACAATGAACCAGTGTTATCGAAGTCATCCTCGTTAAAAAGACTTTCTTCTCCATCACCCTCCTCGTCATATTGTGAAGTAGGCTGAGGCTCGTCCACCCGAGTGAATGGACCAGTGAACATAAAACTTTGAGTGTTTGATGTATCTTCTTTCGGCTCCTCCGTCTTTTTCAGTTCAAGAGTTTTGCTAGTCTCATTTACCGAATTATCGGGAGTAAAAAGCCAACCCTGCGACCGTTCCAGGCTGTGAATTTTTTTTTCATCCCCACTCTTTTCCTGGGCGATAGAGGCAATCTTAAGTTCACTACTTGTGAAACCAGTAGCGATCACTGTCACCCGAATTCTATCACCGAGATCCGGATCGACGCCGTGACCGAAAATCATCTCAGCTTCTTCGCCGGCTTGTTCCTGTATGTATTCGGTTATCTCAGTCAGCTCATCCATTTGGAGTTCTGCTTCAACTCCGGAGATTATAGACAAGAGAATCTTCTTCGCCCCCATGATGTCGCGGTTGTCAAGAAGCGGTGAAGCCAGCGCGCCTTCCGCAGCTTTCTTCGCGCGGTTGTCCCCACGAGTTTCTGCTGATCCCATTACTGCAGCACCCGCATTCAACATCACGGTACGCACATCCTGGAAGTCAACGTTAACATATCCGGCAAGCGTAATGATTTCGGCTATTCCTTTTGCAGCAGTGGTGAGTATATTATCAGCCTGCGCGAAAGCCTGGTTTATAGAAAGGTTGCCGTAAATCTCGCGTAGTTTATCATTAAGAATGACGATCACCGTATCACAGCTGGTACGAAGTGCGTTGATCCCCATTTCTGCCTGAGCCATCTTTTTCTTTCCTTCAAATCCGAAAGGAGCAGTGACGATCCCAACGGTGAGGATATCCATATCTTTTGCAATCTTCGCGATAACAGGTGCAGCTCCGGTTCCTGTTCCTCCACCCATTCCAGCGGTGACGAATACCATCTTGGTTCCCGTAAGCATTTCGCGAATTTGTTCCTTACTCTCCAGAGCGGCGTTCTTTCCAACTTCAGGATTAGCTCCACAGCCAAGGCCTTCTGTAAGATTGGTTCCTATCTGAAGCTTGTGAGGCACAGGACTTCCATTAAGAGCCTGGTTGTCGGTGTTACACACGACGAACTCGACATCTTTGATGCCTTGCTTGTACATGTGATTTACAGCATTGCTACCGCCACCTCCAACACCGATCACTTTGATGATCGACTTCTGTTGGACGTGTTTGGGTACTTCGAATTTGTAAGATCCGGTTTCAAACATGTTTATTTAATTTAGTGGTTGTTCAATATTTTCGATTGAGACGCTAGACAAAGGTGTATTTTTTCATTTCACTGTTCGGTGTAATGACAAGGTTAATATTCATTCTTCCCATCAAGATCATCAATTAACAGACTCTTCGTCTTATTAAGGATATCGTTGAAGAAACTCTTCGACGCAACGACTGGCTTTTTGATCTTAGTTACCTTTGTTACTTCGCGTGCCTCTCGGTAACGGTCTTCACGCTCATCAAGTGATCTGAACCCTGCGAGGACAAGTCCAACCGCCGTAGAATACATAGGGCTTTTCACCTGCTCAATTTTGCTTTTACCCAGGTGCTCATTCGGATAACCAATACGTGTATCCATGCCGGTCATGTATTCAACCAACTGCTTCAGGCAGCTAAGTTGTGCGCCACCTCCCGTAATCACAATTCCGCCTGCGAGTCTGTTTTCAAAACCAGAGCTGATGATTTCCGCGTGGGCCATCTCCACAATCTCCTCCATGCGCGCCTGGATTATATTCGACAGATTCTTCACAGAGATCTCTTTTGCTGATCTGTTCCGGATACCAGGGATAGAAACGATCTCGTTAGGGCTCGCTTCTTCTGAGATAGCCTTTCCAAATCGGGTCTTCAATTGCTCTGCCTGCTGCGGCAACACGAGAAGTCCTTGTTTGATATCGTTCGTCACGATGTTTCCTCCAAATGGAATTACCGCAGTGTGGCGAATAATGTTATCATAGAAGATCGCTATGTCGGTAGTACCACCACCGATGTCGATCAGACATACACCAGCTTCTTTCTCCTCATCATTCAACACCGCGAGGCTGGAAGCAAGAGGCTCCAGGATCAGATCCTGAATCTCAAGGCCAGCACGACGAATACACTTATTGATATTATTGATCGCATTAGTCTGTGCGGTGATGATATGAAAATCTGCTTCAAGTCTCACGCCGGACATTCCAACAGGTTCTTTGATACCGTCTTCGTAGTCAACCATGTAATCTTGCGGCATGACATGAATGATCTCGCTTCCGGGAGGAACTACCATTCTGTACATGTCTTGAGTCAGGCGCTCCACATCATCCACGGTGATCTCATCTTCTTTTGAGCTGCGCGTGATTCCTCCATGCTGAATGAAGCTGCGGATGTGCTGACCGGCGATGCCAACGTTCACCACGCCGATATCAATACCAGACTGATCACTGGCCTCCTTGATCGCCTTCTCGATCGCGTAAACAGTCTTATCAATATTGAAGACTATTCCCTTTACAACGCCTTCGGATTCCGCCTTTCCCATGCCCAGCACTTCGAGTTTACCGAATTCGTTCTTACGCCCGACGATGGCACAGATCTTGGTCGTACCAATGTCTAAACCGACGATGATTTTCTCTTCCATGGTTGTAAACAAATTTTTATTAGTGGTTGTTGAATTATTGCTTAGTTGCCCTTGCGTTCAAAAAATCTATTCTGCTACTATCTGTCCATCGTACTCCAGGTTCACGCGCTTAAAGCGGTTCCATCCTGTCTTCGGAAGAACTTCTTTATAAAAAATCTTAAGCTTTCTCAACTTTGCTTTCTCATCTTCCGGCGCGCCAAACTCGATCCTCTCATCACCGATCTGGGGCAGCAGGGTTATTCTTCCCTTGCTATCGATATCCATCTCGGCAATCTGCGCGTTCCAAAATTCATCGTCGCGTATCGTTTTTATGAATGACAGTAACCTCGTTCCCTCCTCTGTTTGTGTCAGATTGCGCTGACGTAGCAACGTCTTCACAAAATTCCCACTCACCAGCATTACCCTCGCAGTAAATTTATCTGACACGGGCATGATCGTTCCGTCCTCGGCAATGTATCCGTCGGGCCCATCGTTGCGTACGATACGCGCAACCGGTCTCCGCAATTCGACCCCAACGATCAAATTTCCCTTAAGATCAGTATACAGTTCGGCCTCCTTGATGAATGGGTCCTTTTTGATCTTCTTCTCGATAGCCTTTAAATCCACTTCACTTGCGCGGGCACCCCTGACGTTGCTGACATTTACCTGCGTCAGCATCATCACATCAGACTCATCCAGAAAATGATTGTTTTCTGCATTGTAGATTTTTACAGTGACGTCTTTAATAGATACCAGATCCTGTTTACGTTCAGTAAAGGCAATGAACGTTACGACTACCAGGATGGCGGCAACAATCTTAAGTTCACGTTTGATGTTGAATTTAATTTTCATATTTCTTCAACAACAGATTCTTAATTGGTTCCACAAAAGTGTCGATGTCTCCGGCGCCCACTGTGACAACAACATCCAGATCGATCTTATCCAGCGTTGACATCAACGCCTCCTTCGAGGTCTTAATCTTCGATGGTGCCGTAACATGCTTGAAAACAATGTCCGAGTCAACACCTGGTATCGGCAACTCACGCGCAGGATAAATATCCATCAGCACCACCTCATCTGAAAGGCTAAGGCTCTTGGCGAATCCTTCGGCGAAATCACGGGTTCGCGTATAGAGATGAGGTTGAAAGATCGTGGTGAGCTTTCTTCTCGGATACATAGACTTCATCGACTTAAGGAATGCTTCAATCTCAGCTGGGTGGTGAGCGTAATCGTCCACAAAGATTACTTTCTTTCCTTTCAATACAAATTCAAACCTCCTCTTTACGCCGGAAAAAGTTTCAAGCGCTTTCCGGATAGCCGCCACAGGTACGCCGCACAACGACGTGGCTACTGCAGCTGCAATCGCGTTCTCAATATTGTGAAAACCAGGGACGCCGAGCTTGATATGTTCCACCTTTCCAAAACCATGGAGGTCAAACTCAAAAAATCCGCTACTCGCGGTAATGTTGCCGGCAAAAAATTGTCCCCGGCTCATGCTGTAATTATATTTCTTAACATGGGTAGCGTCACCTGAAAGTAGTTCATCCACTGATTCATGCACGATGAGCGCGCCGCCATCATTGATCTGTTTGATATAATCCCGGAAGGATATCAATACCGCTTCATGGTCGCCGTAAATATCGAGGTGGTCGGCATCCGCTGACGTTATAATAGCAATCTCGGGAAACAACCGAAGGAAAGACCTGTCAAACTCATCGGCTTCAACCACGACAACCGTCTTCGATGATATCTCGCCCTGCATGATGAGGTTGGACTTATAATTGGAAGTGATTCCCCCAAGAAATCCGACCATATCCTTACCCGCAGAATAAAGAATGTGCGCAACCATGGAAGATGTCGTGGTTTTTCCATGTGTCCCCGCCACTCCAATCGTCTTGTACCCTTTAGTGATCAGTCCCAGCACCTCTGATCTTTTCAGTATGGTGAATCCTTTCTCGACCAGATAATTGTACTCCTGGTGATCCTTCGGAATAGCCGGAGTATAAATGACCAGCGTTTTATCAGGAGAATTGCGCACCTCCGAAGGAATGTTTTCCACCGAATCAACGAAATGAATTTTCATTCCCTCGCCTTCCAGTTCTTTCGTAAGAGTGGTGGCCGTCTTATCATATCCGCTTACCGACATCTTTTTCTTCATGAACCAACGCGCAAGGGCGCTCATGCCGATACCGCCGATACCAAGAAAATATACATTATCGTATTGCTCCAGCTTCACTTTTTTATCAGGCTTTCAATTTCCTTTACTATATCCTCTGTCGCGTTCGGTCTTGCCAACTCAGAAATGTTCTGACTTAGCTTCGCAGACCGTTGCTCATCAAAAAGTAACTTTAATGCTTCATTCACCAGCATTTGTTCCGCATCGCGATCGGGTACCATAACCGCAGCTTTCTTAATCACCAACGCCATAGCATTCTTGGTCTGATGGTCCTCTGCTACATTCGGTGATGGAACAAGAATACAGGCTTTATGCGCGATGCACAGCTCCGACACCGCCAGTGCGCCAGACCTGGAGATCACTACATCGGCAACAGCGTATGCGAGGTCCATCTCTTTGAGGAAATCCTGAACCCGGATCCGACGCAAGTCCATTTGATGAAGTCTGCTATTGTAGGCCTCATAATAACCCTTCCCGGTTTGCCAGATCATCTGCACCTGCGCATCAATGATCTTTTCTATTCCCTTGATGATAGCTTCGTTTATCGTACGCGCACCAAGACTTCCTCCGATTACCAAAAGTGTCTTTGTGTTTTCATCAAGACCAAAATGACTGAATCCCTTTGATCGTTTTTGCGATGCTGTCAGAATATCTTTTCTTACCGGATTGCCTGTCAGGACGATCTTATCTTTTGGAAAGTATCTCTCCATCCCGTCGTAAGCCACACAAATTTTGCTTGCCTTTCCGGCGACCTGTTTATTCGCCAGCCCCGCGAAAGAATTCTGTTCCTGTATGACGGATGGGATATTCGCACTTGTCGCTGCCATCATAATCGGTCCACTCGCGTATCCACCAGTACCCACCACTACATCAGGCTTGAATTTCCTCACCAGCTTGCGAGCCTTCAGATAACTTACAATGACTTTCAATGGGAACATCAGGTTTGAAAACGTCAGTCTACGCTGAAGTCCGCTGATCCATAACCCCACAATCTTATAACCTGCATCAGGAACGCGGGTCATTTCCATCTTTCCCTTTGCACCAACAAAAAGGATCTGTGCATCAGGGTGACGTTCCTTGAACGCGTTAGCGATAGCAATGGCCGGGAAGATGTGCCCCCCGGTGCCGCCACCACTGATGATCATCCTGTATGGTTTTTTATTCTCCAATTATGCCGCAGCTTTTGATACGGAGTTTCTACTTTCCTTTGATCTTACTTCGTCACCAGCTTTCTCTCCCCATGTCTGATCCTGCTCACCGCGACTCACGCTCAATACAATGCCCAGCGCAAGCCCAGTGAACACCATTGATGTTCCTCCCATCGACACCAGCGGCAACGGCTGACCTGTGATGGGACCCAGCCCGACAACAACACCCATGTTCACCATGGCCTGGCAAACAAGATCGAAGCATAATCCCGCCGAGAGCAATCCTCCAAATGCTCTCTCACTATTATAGGCCGCCTTCATCCCACGATGGAGAAGCAAAAGGTATAGTCCCAACAGCACCACGCCGCCGGCCATCCCATACTCTTCGATGACGATGGCGTACACGAAATCAGAGTAAGGGTGTGGCAATATGTTCCGTTGATCACTGTTACCGGGACCTTTTCCTGTTACCCCTCCCGTTGCCACAGCAATCCGCGCGTGCTTTGCCTGGAATGGAAGTTCCTTTTCGCCTTTAGAGAACCCTATGAAATCATTGATCCTGTTCTTCACGGTAGTTGCACGCACACCGAACTGAAATGCGAGCGCACCGAAGAGAACTCCCACAAACATGAGCATGGCCAGATATTTCATCGGAACACGACCAATGAACATGATCAGCATACACGTTAACAGCAAAAGCACTGCTGTCGACATATTTGTGAGTGCGATCAATCCACAGATGACTCCGCACCAGAAAAGTATCGGGATCAAAGACTCCTTGATATCATCAATATTCTGTTGTCTTTTTGAGAGCATGCTAGCCAGGTTGACAATCAATGCAAGACTGGCAAAGTCCGATGGTTGAAACGAACCAACGAGTGGCACCTGAATCCAACGCGCTGCATCATTTAAAGTTACCCCGTTTGTGAACGTATAGATAAGGAGTGGTATACTGACGAACAGAGCGATCTTCGAAATGCGGGAATAATAACGGTAGTCTACTTTATGAGCAAACCACATTGCAGCAAGGCCAATGAAAACATGCAATGTATGTTTGATCAGGAGTTGCTCAGGGCTTGCGGATCTCTTAAATGCCAGCGTTCCAATAGAGCTATACACCACCAGAATGCTGATCAAAGACAACGCGAAAACCACAGCCCAGATCACCTTGTCACCTTGCAAATTCCGATCAGCCCATACTTTTACTTTCTGCATCATATCATCTGGCTTTTTCAATTTCATCTTTCAATTCCAGAGCAGCTTCGCGGAATTGCGTGCCACGATCTTCATAATTCTTAAAGAGATCGAAGCTGGCACATGCCGGAGACAACAGCACGACATCTCCCGGCCGCGATAGTCTTAAGGCTCTGCGGACACAATCTTTTACGTCTTGCGTCTCCTCTATCAAAGGCACCACATCGCCGAATGCTTTTTTCAGCTTATCATTTTCTTTTCCAAGGCAGATAATGGCCCTAACTTTCTTGCCAACTTCCGCTTTAATTAGATTGTAATCATTTCCTTTGTCAACGCCACCGGCGACCCAGATCAACGGTCCTTTGTAGCTTCCCAAGGCGTACACTACTGAATCGACATTCGTCGCTTTCGAGTCATTCACAAATTCAACCTTCCGGATCATCGCTACCGACTCAAGGCGATGTGGAGCATTCTTAAATGTTTTCAGCCCTTCGCGGATAGACGCCTCGCTTACACCGGCAATTGACGCCGCAGTTACAGCGCACATAGTATTGATCAGATTATGCGGTCCCTTCAGACTCGTTTCTGCCTGAGCGATGGTAAACGAGCTTTCAAGATCGAAAGACATGGAAGATCCTTCAGCCTTTACCGGAGTGGATGCATCAGCACGAAGAGAAACACCTATACGGTCGGAGTGTATTGAGCGCTTTGCAATTTCACCACTGATTACCGGATCATCAGAATAATAAATGAAATGATCGCTGGAATCCATCTCTGAAATCAGTCTGAACTTTGAAGCGACGTAATTCTCCATTTTGTAATCGTACCGATCAAGATGATCCGGAGTGATGTTCAGCAGAACGCCAATCTGCGGCTTGAATGTCTTCATCCCATCAAGCTGAAAGCTGCTTACCTCCAGAACGTACCAATCATGCGACCCTTCTGCAACTTGCCGGGCCATACTCTTACCCACATTTCCCGCAAGCGAAACATTAAATCCTGCAGTTCTTAACAAGTGATAAGTCAGTAGCGTAGTAGTGGTCTTCCCGTTAGTACCTGTTATTGCGATGATCTTTCCACCGGCGTGTCTGAAGGCAAACTCCAATTCGTCAATAATCTCGATTCCCGCAGCACGCGCGCTGACGATCAGTTCAGCCTTCTCAGGGATACCCGGGCTCTTGACAATCATCGATGCATTCAGAATCAACTCTGGTGTATGCGTATTTTCTTCGAAAGGAATAAGATGCTTTTCTAATTCCTGCTTATAGTTTTCTTTGATAGGCCCCTTATCGGAGATAAAAACATCAAAACCCTTTCTCGCAGCAAGCAAGGCAGCCCCTGTTCCGCTTTCTCCTCCACCCAATATGACAATCCTTTGCTTCATCTTACTTTCAAAAAGGCCAGTGTGATTATCGCTAACAATATCCCTGCAATCCAGAATCGTGTGACAATCTTCGATTCATGAATATTCTTCTTCTGATAGTGATGGTGCAGCGGTGACATCAAAAATATGCGTCGGCCTTCACCATATTTTTTCTTTGTGTACTTGAAGTAGGACACTTGCAGTAAGACTGAGAGATTTTCAATAAGGAAGATTCCACAAAGCACCGGAATTAGAAGTTCCTTTCTCACAGCAAGAGCCAGCACAGCAATGATGCCACCCAGCGTAAGGCTTCCCGTATCTCCCATAAAGACCTGGGCAGGATAAGCATTGTACCACAGAAAGCCCGTACACGCGCCTACAAAAGCGGTGCAAAAAATTACGAGCTCTCCGAGGTTTGGAATGTACATGATGTTCAGATAATTACTGAAATCGATCCGACCTGATACGTATGCGAATACCGCAAGTGTTATTCCGATAATCGCTGATGTCCCAGACGCCAGACCGTCAATACCATCTGTGATATTAGCTCCGTTTGATACAGCGGTAATAATGAGAATGACCACAGCGACGTAGAACACCCACACGTAATCCTGAGGAATAAATGGAATCAGCTTACTGTAATCGAGTTCATTGTCTTTCACAAATGGAACTGTTGTTCTCATCGACTTTATATCGGTGTACTTGACACGTTCGTCTACGCCGCGGTCAAAATCCTCCACATGGAAATTGGGAACTTCCGAGTCCCTCAGCTCGCGGATCACGACGTCATCATGAAAGAAAAGAGTAAGACCTACAATCAATCCAATTCCCACCTGTCCAACGATCTTAAATCTTCCGGCGAGCCCTTCTTTATTCTTGCGAAATACTTTTATATAGTCATCTGCAAAGCCAATGAAACCCAACCAGCATGTCGTGACGATTAGTAGAATGACATAGATGTTGTCGAGGCGCGCAAGGAGAAGTGTCGGAACCAGGATAGCGGCGATAATGATTAGCCCTCCCATCGTTGGTGTCCCTTTCTTTTGCATCTGTCCTTCCAGCCCGAGGTCACGAATGTCTTCGCCAACTTGTTTGCGTCTTAGGTAATTGATCAGACTTTTTCCGAAAGTAATCGTGATGAGCAACGAGATGAATGCAGCCAGTCCCGCGCGGAATGAGATGTATTGAAACAATCCCGCTCCAGGAACATCGATCTTATCTAAATATTCGAACAGGTAGTATAGCATTGCTACTCGTTAGTTCTTGTATCCTAATTGCTAAACATCTTTAACATTCGTTCTACTACCTTCCGGTCATCAAAGGGATGTTTCACTCCTTTGACCTCCTGGTAGTCTTCGTGGCCTTTGCCTGCGATCAATACAATATCCTTTTCTTTGGCCATCATGCACGCCGTCTTTATCGCCTCTTCGCGGTCTGCGATCACCAAAGTCTTCCGGGCTTCACTAGGCATGATGCCGGTTTGCATATCCTGAATGATCTGCATCGGATCCTCGTCTCTAGGGTTATCGGAAGTGAGCACAACCTTATCGCTTAGTCTACACGCAATGGATGCCATCAATGGACGTTTCGTCTTATCACGATTTCCTCCACAGCCGACTACAGTGATCACCTGTTCAGTGCCTGTACGAAACTGATTGATCGTTTCAAGAACGTTCTGCAGCGCATCAGGGGTATGAGCATAATCGACTATGGCAATTACTTTCGATCCAGGGCTGATCTGTTCAAAACGTCCCGGTGCGCCCGAAAGCGTCGAAAGCTTCGTCAGTACTTCGTCAGGCTCCTCACCCAGCAACACAGCGGTGCCATAGACACCAAGAAGATTGTATGCATTGAAATCACCAATCATCTTGAACCACACATTCTTTCCATCCACATCAAGTTCAAGACCTTCAATTGAATTCGTAATGACCTTCGCTTTGAAGTCAGTCATCTTCTTTATACCGAAAGTATGTTTCGCCGCTTTGGTATTCTGCAGCATCACCATTCCGCGCTTATCATCTGCATTCACCAATGCAAAGGCATCTCCTGAGAGATCATCAAAAAACCTTTTCTTGGCTTTGATATAATTCTCGAAAGTCTTGTGGTAGTCAAGATGATCATGTGTGATATTTGTAAAGATCGCACCGGCGAATTTCAGACCCGCGATACGATCCTGCGCAACTGCATGAGAACTCACTTCCATGAACACGTGACTACAACCATCTTCGACCATTCGCTCAAGAAGAGCATTCAATTGAATCGGATCAGGAGTGGTGTGAGTAGCTGGCACAACTGCCTCGGCAATCCGGTTCTCAACTGTGCTGAGTAATCCTACCTTTTTTCCCAGTCCCATATAAAGTTGATACAGCAAGGTCGCAGTGGTAGTTTTACCATTGGTCCCTGTAACACCGATCAACTTGAGTTTCTCAGAAGGTGTTCCAAAGAAATTTGATGCAATTATTCCAAGCGCGTGCCCGCTGTTCTTTACAGTGACAAACGTGACAGTTTCAATAATGGCATCCGGCAGCACTTCACACACCACCGACGTTGCGCCCAGACTGATCGCTTTGCTGATATAGTCGTGGCCGTCAGTTTGAGTTCCCCGGATGGCGACAAATAGTGACCCTTGCTCAGCTTTTCTTGAGTCGAAGCAAATAGAGCGCACTTCCGCATTCATATCGCCATAAGCCGATGTGAGCGAAACTTTGTACAATAGATCTTTAAGCTGAGCCACTCTTTTTCTTTTAGCCTAATCTCACATATATGCCGTCACCTTTACGCACGCGCGCACCAGGCACAAGCGACTGGGATTTAACCCGACCCTTACCTTCGTAAAAAACTCTTAATCCTGATTTCTCTAAAAGGAAAATTGCATCACGGAAAGTCATCCCCTTTACGTCAGGTACTATATCCTGTCCTTCAATTGCCTTTTTCCATCCAATAGCCTTACCGTTGATTGTGGTTCTAACCCACTCCTGTTCGCCGGCACCAACTTCTTCGCTCGGAATTCCCAATTCCCCGCAAAGCATCACCAACTCTTGCTGATGTCCCGCGCGGATCACTGGAAATGTTTCATCCTTTTTCGTTTGCTGGTCAGTAACCATTGGCTGGTGAAGTTTGATATCGCGTGCGTAGATGTTATCGGCAATTTCTTTAAAAACTGGTGCCGCTACACTTGATCCGTACTGATGCCACCCTCTTGGATTTTTAATCATTACTATCGCGCTATACTTTGGCTCATGCGCCGGGAAGTAACCGACGAATGAAGTTATGTATCTGCGTGTATACCGACCGTTCTCAAGGATCTGCGCCGTTCCTGTTTTACCGGCAATCTTATAGTGTGTCCCTTTAATATTCTTGGCTGTACCATTCTCAACAACTCCTTCAAGAAGAACCTTCAATTTCTTGAGCGTTGCTTTTGAACATATCTTACTATTTAGCACCTCTGTCTCAAAAGTCTGTTCCACTTCATCTGCTTTCCGGATTGACTTCACGAAGATCGGTTTGATCATCTTTCCATCATTAGCCACAGCGTTATATAGTGCAAGTGTGTGAAGAGGAGATATCTCAAATCCATAACCATGCGACATCCACGGAAGACTGATTCCGCTCCAACCTTTCTCACCGGGACGTTTGATCTTTGGATATGGTTCACCCTTGATTTGGATCCCCAGTGGCTTTGATAACTTCAACTTATCGACATATTCGAGGAAAGCATTTGGTCTGAGACCGAAATGCTTGTCGACAAGTTTGGCCATTGCCACATTCGATGAATGTTCGAAAGCAGTTTGGATCGTTACCTTGCCTAAGCCTTCGTCTTCATGATCGCGCACCGTACGATTATAAAAAGTGAACTCTCCGTTCCCCGTGTCAATACTGTCAGTGAGCTCAACCGGACTGTCTTCCAGCAGGGCGATCATTGTCGCAAGTTTGAATGTTGATCCTGGTTCAAAGAGACCACCAGTCGCGAAGTTGAACTTCTCTGAAAAACCTCCATGACCGTTCGGGCTTAGATTTGATATTGCTTTCACTTCACCAGTAGCAACTTCCATTACCACCACGAGACCATGATCAGCGTTGTGCTGAAGCATTGCACGATGAAGCGCGGTTTCAGAAACATCCTGGAGATTAATATCAAGAGTGGTCTGGATATCCAGACCATCGATTGCCTTCACATTGTTCGCATCGAACACAGGCTTCCATGCCCCGCCAGCGATCTTTTGATAATATGCATAGCCATCCTGTCCGCCGAGCTGATCATTGAAACTGTACTCAAGTCCTGCTCCTTTCTCATTTTCATTTATGAATCCGATGGTCCGGCTACTCAGACTATTAAAAGGACGATAGCGTATATCTACTTTTTCGAAAATTGCACCACCGCGCATGCGCCCCTCTCTGAAGATGGGCCACGTCATCATCCTTTTCTTATCCTGATAATCGACCTGTTTTCTACTTAGAACGACGTACTGTTTACCTTTTGCGCGGGCATCCGTGAGCAATTGCTTATACTCTCTTTTACTCCGATCCCCAAAAAATCTGGACAGCTGCAAAGCCAGTGAATCTACTCCGGCATGGAAGATTTCGTCCTTAGGCAACGTTGCATCAAATGCTACTTTGTAGAATGGTAAGGATGTCGCCAGCAAGCTTCCATTATCAGAATAGATATTCCCTCGCGTTGCTTTAACTCTCTTATAGTCGAAGGAAATCTTTTCGCCCATCTTCTGCCATTTCGCTCCTTCCACAAATTGGATATGACCAATCTTCGCCACGACCGCAACGGCAAAAAGGGAGACGAATAAAAACGCCACCCTTACTCTCAGTAATATCGACTTCTTAATATTCACTACCGTCAATTCGTAATTTGTTCGGTGGAGTGAGGCTTTCCCTCAGGCCACGGTCCTGAACCTTTTTTGCTACCTCTGATTGCTTGCTGGCAAACATGAGGTCGGCTTTCATTGTTGTATAATCCGCGCGAAGATCCTCTACTTCCGCCTGGATTGCATTAATGCGTCTTACCGCCTTCTCTGCATAGTGCGTATTGCTGATATAAAGAATACTCAATAGCATTCCGAAAAGGATCTTCGGAAGATATTGCACCGGAAAACCCTCTTCGAAGTAGCTTTCTAACTTCAGCCGTTTCTCTATGCCGGAAAAAATTCCAGCACCAATGGCACCGGCACTTTTAGCAGGGTTCGTGTTAATTCTGATTTTATTCGCAGCCATAGTTAGTCATCTTAGTTACAACCTTTCCCCTATCCGAAGCTTCGCGCTTCTCGCTCTGGGATTTTCATTTACCTCTTCTTCACCCGCTTCGATTGGTTTCCGGTTCAGGGCAGAGAAGGGTTTTATCTCATTGCCATAAAAATCCTTCTCCACTTCACCAAACACCTTTCCCTTGTTTATAAAATTCTTTACCATCCTGTCCTCGAGAGAGTGGTACGACATTACTACCAATCGCCCACCCTTCCCGATGACATCGCCGCACTGATGCAAAAAATCTTCAAGCGCTTTCATCTCTGCATTCACTTCAATGCGAAGCGCCTGAAACACCTGTGCGAAATATTTGTTTTCTTTTCCTCTTGGAGCAACCTCACCCAGTGCTCCTTTCAAATCTGATGTTCTTTCGAATGGATGAGTCACCCGATGCTGGACAACCATCCGCGCTGCTGTTTTTGCGTTCTTGAGTTCACCAAACATTCCGAAAATCTTGTGCAGATCTTCCTCTGAATATTGGTTCAACACATCAGCTGCAGTAAGTGTGGAAGAACGATCCATCCTCATATCCAACGGACCATCAAATCGGGTTGAAAACCCCCGATCCGCCGAGTCGATCTGATGAGAGCTGACACCAAGATCAGCAAGCACTCCATCAACTTTGGTCACTCCGTTCAGCTTCAGATATCTCTGTAGATATCTGAAATTCGCCTGACAAAAAATTAAAGAACGACTTTCGATCTTTTCAGCCTCACGCTTTGCATCTTCATCCTGGTCGAAGACAACCAACCTACCATCACCGATTCTCTTTAGTATCTCTTTGCTGTGCCCTCCTCCTCCAAAAGTTGCATCTACATAGACTCCACCAGGTTTGATCGCCAGTCCTTCAAGGCATTCAGTGAGCATTACGGGACGGTGGTACTCGGTCATACGCTGCAGTGTGCAAGCTTCGAGGCTTTTCGTTTTAGCTTTCGCCTCTTGCTTCAGTAGCACAATCTTTTTAGATACCTACACCAACAGACGCTACGCCGTCAGGTGTTTCTCCGCGAGCTTCGACAATTCACTAGGATCCTGGATCAGGTGCTTCTCATAAAGGGCAGGGTTCCAGACTTCAACTTTATTTCCCATCCCGACAAGGATTACATCCTTTTCGAGTTGAGCATAACTGAGCATGTTTTTCGGAATGACAAAACGGCCTGCGCTATCCAGCTCTACCGTTGCCGTACCCGAAAAGAAGTTTCGCTGGAGCTTGCGATTCTCTTCGTTGAACTCGTTCAAACTTGAAATTTTCGAGAAGACCTTTTTGAACTCCACCATGGGATATAGGATAAGGCATTGCTCGAACCCACGGCGAATCACGACCTCATTGCTCCCTTCGGGCAATTGGGCCTTGATCCGACTAGGCAGCACAAGGCGGCCCTTCGGGTCTAGTTTGCTCTCATATTCGCTGGTGAAGAAAGTCATTAGACGTAGTGGTTGTCTTTTTCTCCTAAGCAAACATAGAGAAATTCCAACCACTTTCCACCACTTTACGCCACTTTTTTACATTTCGCACCATAAAACGGTGAAAAATGCCTGAAAACGCCCAGTGAAAACCCCTCTTCAACCTGTCCCAACTCATCCGGTCGGGGTCCGATAAAGGCATCGGAAAGCTGAATCAGGGCCGGAAAACCCATTAAAAAATATAGTAGCCAATTGAAGGTTGCCAGAAATTACTCCAACTCAAGCTCCTTCATTACCAGTACTGTGTGCTCTCCAAAATGCGGGGGCGGAAGAATACCAGCGATTGTTCCCTGGCCTCGCGCAGCAAAAGTCCGCACGCCCGAGAGCCCGCCTGCGCGAAGTATCATCTCCTTCGCTTCTTTCATACGGAAGACCTCCTCCATATTCTGGATCACTCCGGAAGGAATATTCCTTCGCTGACATTCTGCACTGAACTCTCCGGACGTAATCATCCCGATCTTTTCCTGAAGCAATACATTGAGAGATGCGCGATTGACTACGCGAGCCCTGTTATTGATATAATCGGCATCGCTCGGCAAATGTGCAAGATTGAGAAGTGAACACAACTCATAGAACTGTTTGTCATTCCCTATCGCCAGAAGAACTTCCTTATCATCCGCGGTAAAAAATGTATCTCCATAAGGGGCGATGTTTGGATGAGTCGATCCTTGCTTTTCAGGAAGAACGCCGCCCACCAGCCAGTTCGTTGCCTGATTGACGAGTGACGAAATCGCTGCATCTATCAGAGACACTTCGACAAAGCTCCCTTCTCCCGAAGATTGTCTTTTAAGCAACGCAATGAGCAAGGCCTCTTTCAAATGATGAGCCGCGAGAACGTCAATCAAGGCTACAGGCATCTTCAATGACGCGCCACCCGGCTCACCATTCATGTACATAAAACCAGCCTCGGCCTGAATGATTGCGTCGTAACCTACACGAGAATTTTCCGCGCCATATCCTGTGACCTGACCATAGATCAATTTATCATTTAAATTCTTCAGCGTCTTATAATCGACACTGAGCTTTTCCGCATCGCCGGGCTTATAGCTGGCGATCACGATGTCCGAGCGTTTTGCAAGGCGATGTACGGCATCCAATCCCTCTGCTGTTTCGAGGTCAATGGCGACAGACCGTTTTCCCCAATTCACAGAGCAGAAGTAAGCCGATCGATCATCGGTGTCCTCTCCTTTCGACTTCCACGTTCGTGTTACATCACCACCCGCCCGGAGATTTTCTACTTTGATAACGTTTGCACCAAGCTCGGCAAAAAATTGTCCGACGCTGGGCCCTGCCAGCACAGAGGCGAGCTCCAGCACTCTGAGGTCTTTAAACATTGCGCGATTTTGATGCAAAATCCGAAATTCTAAATCATTTCCTGCATTTTTGTGTTCTTAGAAAATCAAAAACCCTGGTATGATGCGAATACTATTGCCCGCATTGCTTTCCATAACAATCCTCTCTGCTTGTTCTGAGAAAAAACAAATCGAACTCTCTTCAGGAAAATGGCGCGCAACGCTCAGTATTCAGGGCAACGAAGTTCCGTTCAATATGGAGATCGTGAAAGACTCATCTAACAACTATGATGCATATATCCTGAATGCACGGGAACGTCTCCTTCTCGATGAAGTGAACATATCTGGTGACTCTGTTATCATCCCGCTCCATATCTTCGACGCCACACTGCGCGCGAAAGTTGATGATGGAAAAATGCGCGGTGTCTTCGTCAAACATTATGATAAGGATTACCGACTACCTTTCTATGCCGAGCATGGAATCACCTATAGGTTTAAATCCTCGCCTATGGCAAAGTCTGAGACGGACTTTAGCGGTAAGTACAAGGTATCATTCCTTGAAGAGAGAGACACCGTTGAAGCCATCGGAATCTTCTCTCAGGAAGGAAGCACAGTGACCGGTTCGTTTCTTACTCCAACTGGTGATTACAGATTCCTTGAAGGAATATCCGTTGGCGATTCACTACATCTCAGCACCTTTGACGGAAACTACGTGTACTTGTTCAAAGCCCGTGGAAACGGTGAAAGTATTGAGGGAAGATTCATTTCAGGCAAGACAAAAAACATCGCATGGACAGCCATTAAGGATGACAATGCTTCGCTGGATGGTGCCGATTCACAAACCTTTCTGAAAGAAGGGTACGAACGAATTGAGTTTGCTTTCCCTGATGTGAATGGCGACACGGTAAGGCTGGACGATGAAAAATATAAGAACAAAGTGGTAGTACTTCAGCTCTTTGGAACCTGGTGCCCGAACTGTATGGATGAGATTAAATTCCTTGCACCATGGTATGATCAAAACAAAGATCGTGGAGTAGAGATCATCGGACTAGCTTATGAGAGAAAAGCAGACTTTACTTATGCGAGTGGTCGGGTAAAAAGAATGATTGAAAAACTCAAAGTAAACTATGACTGCGCCATTGCCGGTTCCAACGATAAGGCACAAGCCTCGGAGACGCTGCCAATGATTAACAAGGTGGCAGTATATCCCACAACCATCTTCATTGGCAGGGATGGCAAGGTAAAAAAGATCCATACTGGCTATTCAGGCCCGGGTACGGGGATCTATTATGAACAGGGTGTTGAACAATTCAATGAAACCATCAATGCACTTCTGAACGAAGGCAAAGGGGCATCCACTGCAAAAATCTGATTATCTTTACAATTGCGAACTTTTCCATTCCGTTAAGACTTTATAGATCAGGCGGTAATAACAGATGAAACGTGTAGTAGTAGGACTTTCCGGCGGCGTCGACTCCAGCGTGACAGCGTATCTGCTGAAAGAGCAGGGGTACGAGGTAATCGGTATGTTCATGAAGAACTGGCATGACGATTCAGTTACGATCAGCAATGAGTGCCCGTGGCTTGATGACAGCAACGATGCAATGATCGTCGCTCAGCATCTTGGGATTCCCTTCCAAGCCATAGACCTGAGCGCCGAGTACAAAGAAAGGATCGTTGACTACATGTTTGCAGAATACCAGCGCGGAAGGACACCCAACCCGGATGTGCTGTGCAACAGGGAAATCAAGTTTGATATATTCCTTAAGGCTGCCCTAAAGCTTGGAGCTGACTACGTTGCAACGGGTCACTACGCGCGAAAAGCGGAAACAACAGATAATGGAAAAACGATTTATCGCCTTCTCAGCGGAAAAGATCCTAATAAAGATCAAAGCTATTTTCTCTGTCAGCTTACGCAGGAACAGCTCTCGAAATCACTGTTCCCCATTGGAGAACTTCTGAAACCCGAAGTACGTGAGATTGCGCGTAAGATGAATCTTGTTACTGCTGACAAGAAAGACTCTCAAGGGTTATGCTTCGTAGGAAAGGTTCATCTTCCTGACTTCCTTCAGCAACGTCTCGTACCAAAGAAAGGAAAAGTGATTGAAGTCGCGGGAACCCTGTTCGAAAACACTAAGGGATATGACGACGATGATCTGAAAGCATTGTCTGCTCCATTTGTATTTACACCGAACGATGGAAAAGTTATCGGTGAACATAAAGGCGCACATTACTACACGATTGGCCAGCGTAAAGGACTCAACATCGGAGGTTACGCGAAACCTCTCTTTGTGATCGGCACCAACACCGATGACAACGTGATCTATATGGGCATGGGTGAAGATCATCCCGGGCTTTATCGCAGAGGATTATTTATTGCTAATGACGATGAACACTGGATTCGCGAAGACCTTCGAATGAGTATTGGTGAATCAAGGAAATATCAGGCGCGCATCAGGTACCGGCAGCGCCTCGCCGGGTGCACACTTTTCAAGAAAGAAGAAGGACTCTTTATTATATTCGATCAACCGATGAAAAGTATCACCCCAGGACAGTTTGCAGCTTGGTATGATGGTGAGGAACTCATCGGATCCGGCGTGATCAATTAAGATCAACTTTCGCGAAAGCCGGACACCCCTCCCGATACAATAAACTTCATTGCCACCGGACCAGGTATATCCAATGGTTTTATATTCTGCTTTGAAACGAAGTAATGGAATCCGGAGAACGCATAGGAATGTGGAAAGTATACCACCACCATTTCATCGAGTCCAAGATCCGACAGATCATTTTGTGTTACGAACCCTATCTGATGAAGATTGTTCTGTTCGTTGATACGTACCAAAACAGGTTTGGTAAACTTCTTCTTATCACCAACGAAAGCCCCGAGCAAATCTTTAACAGCTGAATAAATTAACTTCACGATCGGAATTTTGTTCATTACCTGATCGAACCAAATCGTGATGGTACGGAAAGCCAGGTTTGTGGTAAGATACCCGAAGATGGTAATGGCAAAGAAGATGATGGCGAATCCGAGTCCCGGGTACGGGAGGTCCAGCAGGCTATCCAGCCAACTGAAGGACACATAAATAAAATAAGCTGTCGCGACGAGTGGGACGATAAAAACTGTTCCGCTGAAGAAGTATCGAAGAATTCTACGGAAGGCGCTTTCCATGAACAAGAGGGTTAATAACTATAATAAGAAAGTGCTCAAAAGGTAACCCGTCATAAATGAAAAAGGCTCCTCAACCGGGAGCCTCATTCGTTTTGCGTTCTTTATCCTAAAGAGCGAATCCAAGAAAGCTTAGAAACCCAAAGGACATCAGACCTACGAGAATAAAAGTTATTCCTAATCCTCTGAGTGGACCGGGTACATTCGAGTATTTCATCTTTTCACGAACACCAGCAAGTGCTACAATTGCCAGGAGCCATCCAATACCGGATCCGAACCCATAGACTGTCGCCTCTGTCAGATTATAAGGACGGCCCACCATGAAAAGTGCACCACCAAGAATCGAGCAGTTCACTGCGATCAGTGGAAGAAAGATACCGAGTGTTCCGTAAAGTGCCGGCGAGAATTTCTCAACCGCCATCTCCGTAAGCTGAACCATTGCAGCGATAACTGCGATAAAAACAATAAACTGAAGAAAACCCAGATCAACATCTGCAAAATCAGCACCAAGCCACGAAAGCGCTCCGGGTGCGAGCATATAGTTTTGAACAATCCAGTTTATAGGTACTGTAACCGTAAGGACGAACACCACGGCAAGTCCAAGTCCAAAAGCAGTTGTTACTTTCTTTGAGATGGCCAGAAACGAACACATTCCAAGGAAGTAAGCAAATATCATGTTGTCGATAAAGATCGACCGTACTGCGATATTTATAAGATTCTCCATTGTCTTTAGCTTTATTAGTGTGTCTCCCGATATCCGTTTAGACTGCGTTGAACCCAGATGATGAGGCCGACGATAATACATGCACCTGCGGGGAGGAGCATTAAACCATTACCCTGATAATGCAGTCCCATTGATTCAAAAACCTTGAATCCGAACAAAGAACCACCGCCTAACAGTTCACGAAAAAATGCCACGGCCATCAGAATCAATCCGTACCCAAGACCGTTTCCGATACCATCGAGCAATGATGGGAATGGTTTATTCCCCATTGCAAACGCCTCAAGACGCCCCATCACAATACAGTTTGTAATGATCAAGCCCACGAACACTGAAAGCTGTTTTGAAACTTCGTAGACATATGCCTTCAGAACCTGATCAACCAGAATAACCCAAAGGGCCACAACCGCAAGTTGAACGATGATCCTGATTCTGGACGGTATCGAATTCCGCATCAAGCTGATCACGACGTTCGATGACGCAGTCACGATCAATAACCCCAACGACATCACAAATGCCGGCTTAAGCTGCGTTGTTACCGCAAGAGCAGAGCAAATACCCAGGACCTGTACAGTGATGGGGTTGTCGATATCCAGAGGATTTGTGATCAGCTTCTTATTCTTCTTTGAAAAAAGAGGCTCGCTTTTCTTCTCTTCAATCGTTACTTCTTTTGTCTCAGTACTCATAAGCCTAAATGTTTTTTCTGTTCTTCCGGATATACTTTTCGTAACAGGTCATATAGTCGTAAAGCATGTTATTAACACCTTTGGCTGTCAAAGTAGCTCCCGACATGCCATCAACTTTGTGCTCGTCATTGGACCAATCGAGGCCTTCCCCTTTCATCATTGTCACCGACACAACTTTATCTCCGTCGAAAATCTTCTTCCCTTTATATCTCGCCGGGATCTCCTCGTCATCCGTGATCCTTGCACCAAGTCCTGGAGTTTCACCCACGTGCTGGAATTTAACACCTTGTAAAGTGTTAAAATCTGCCTGGAGCGCAACGAAGCCTGAAATGTTATTCCAAAGACCGTAGCCATATACTGGCAGAACGACATTGGAAATTTTATTCGGATCAGATTCGCTTACAAACTCATAAACGGGAAGGAGCCTGTCCTTGGGAGCCTTTTTATATTCGGCAGCGATACTCACATCCACCGGCTTCATTCCCTCCTTTACATTCCCGTCGAAATCAATTACAAAACCCTTCACACGGGTCTCATAGAGCTTTTGAATATCGTCCCCTTCCTTCAAATCCATAACAGTTCCAAGAATATTCGATTTTCTTTCAAGCTCAATATTCTCGTTCTGTTTTTCTTTCAGGGACTCAGATGCAAATGCGAGCAATCCGCCACACACTACGGTGAGGATACACGCATACATGATGATATAACCGTTAGACTGTCGCACGTTGTAATCTCCTTTTTTTGTTGGCGTTTACTACAAAATAATCAATCAGAGGTGCAAAGACATTCATGAGCAGAATCGCAAGCATGATGCCTTCCGGGTAAGCCGGGTTGAATACCCGAATCAGAACCGTGAGCAAGCCGATGAGAAACCCATATATCCATTTCCCGGTCTCAGTCTGCGATGCAGTTACCGGATCCGTTGCCATGAAAACAATTCCGAACGCCATTCCCCCAATCACCAGGTGATAATGCGCTGGCAGCAAAAGGTATGAATTTTCTCCGCCGACCAGATTCAGGAAAAGTGCCATCGCATAAGCACCTGCAAAGGAACTGAAAATAATCTTCCAGCTTCCTACGCCAGTCCCGATCAGAATTGCTGCTCCGATGAGGCACATGAGCGTCGAGGTCTCTCCCACACTGCCCGGCATCAGTCCAAAGAACAAATTACCCAAGGTATACATTCCATCAGCTCCAAAACTTGAGCCGAAATCATTCAGGGCACTCACCATGTTTTCGCCGGTCGTCGCGACGGTGGAACCAATGGCAAGCGGAGTTGCTCCGGAATATCCTTCAACAACCTTTGCTCCTTCAGGGATGTACGTCCATACTTCGCCAGCCATATTCACAGGATACGCGAAGTAAAGAAATGCACGTGCGGTCAGCGCTACGTTGACAACGTTCATACCCGTCCCACCAAATGCTTCTTTCCCGATCAGCACAGAAAATATCGTGGCAACGGCAACCTGCCAGAGCGGAATATCAGGAGGCATTACCAACGGGATCAAAAGACCCGTAACAAGGAAGCCTTCATTCACAGGGTGTCGGCGTATAGTGGCGAAGATAAATTCAACACCAAGTCCGGCAGCATAAGAGACTACAATCACAGGCAGAACCTGCTGCAACCCTATGCCTACCTTCTCAAGCCATGTGGCATCCTGTCCGATCGCAAGAAACGACTGGTGACCCACATTATAAATACCAAAGATGAGACACGGCAGCATCGCGATGATTACCGTCATCATCATTCTCTTCATATCAACCGCATCGCGGACGTGTGCGCCCTTCACGCCGGTGGTTGTGTTCGGAGCAAATGCAAACGTATCGAACGCTTCGTAGACGTAGTAGAATTTCTCCCACTTACCGCCCTTCTCGAAGTTATGCTTTACCTTATCAAGACTGTTTCTGAGAAACTTCATAGCTTAACTATTCAGCATTAAATCAATTCCTTCACGCAAAATATCCTGGACGTTGTGCTTCGACACGTCAACGAACTCGCACAATGCAAGGTCTTCTTCAATCACTTCGTAGATCCCGAGAGCTTCCATATCATCGTAGTCTTCGGCAAGAATAGCCTTCAGGAGATGTGTAGGAAGAAGATCCATTGGAACCACTCGTTCGAAATTTCCCGTCTGCACGAATGCTCTTGGCTCGCCGTGCATATTACTGTCAAGTTTATACTCCTTGCCGTAATTAAGGAAAGAGAAAAGCCCAAACGCGCGGCCCGCACTTAATTTCTTTGCAGACGGCGCGATCCATCCCATAAATTCGTACTGGTCACCTTCAGGGATCACAGAGACGACGTTATCAAAGAACCCAACGTGACCGTCCTTAGAGATGCGCGTTCCGGTGAGAACGTTTCCTGAAATCACGCGAACATTCTCCTGACGTAGATTATTGGCGAGAAATCTTTTCACAGATGCGCCTGTGTATGTCGAAAAATATTGAGGTGTCTTCAATTCCGATCCCGCCACCGCGATGATGCGTGAAGCGTCGTAAACACCATTAAGAAATAATTTACCAATCTGAATCACACCAAATGGATTGACGGTCCAGACAAGATCAGCTTTTCCAATAGGGTCTACGTGGTGAATTTGAACACCCACATTTCCTGCAGGATGCGGTCCGCCGAATTTATTTACTTCGACACCCTGCACCGCAGAGAAAAGCGAAGGTTTGTCCGCAGGAACGTTTACATGTACTTTCCCGGAAGTGAATTTCTTAAGAATATCCACCCCTGCCTGAAATGCCTGTTCCTGTCCTTTAAAGATTACGCTATAATCCGGCGCAAGCGGATGAGTATCGAACGCTGAAATAAAAACAGACTTGGGCGTCTCCGACGGGTCAGCCAGAATGCCGAAGGGACGTTGGATAATATTCGGCCAGGCACCGCTAAGAAGTATTTGTTCCTGAGCTTGTTCACGGCTGATGCCAGCGATATCGCCGGAAGAGTATTTCTTAAACTGAACGTATTCGTTTCTGGTGTCTGCAAGGATCTTTATTTCGAGGAGCTTCCTTTTGTCGCCTCTCTTGATTTCCACAACCTCACCGCTAACAGGCGCTGTGAAAAGGATCTTGTCATTTCTCTTATCATGGAACAGCGGCGTTCCTGCCTTGACAGCATCGCCCTCCTTAACAAGGACTTTCGGAAGATAAAGACCGTGAAAATCCGTCGGTTTTATTGTGAATGTATCTCCTGATTCAGCGGGCTGTCCGGGAGCAATCTGAGGAGCAGGCTTCCCGGCCAGATTGATATCGAAGCCCTTCCTTAATCGAATTGTTTTGCCCATGAAGGTGGCGATCTAAGTTTACGAACGCGGCAAAATTAGCATTTTTTCGAACATCCAACATTTAATTAAAATTAAAATGACAGGTGCAAAAAAGGGCTAAATCATACGTGAAAGCGCCATCCTCACAACTTCGTCGACTTGCTCGTCGAGAGTAATGAAAGTGGTGTCAATTACCAATGCATCAGGAGCTTGCTTAAGAGGACTTTCCGTTCGGGAGGTATCGATGCGATCGCGCTCACGCAGATTAAGAAGCACATCATCCAGATCAACCAGCTGCCCCCGCTCTAAAAGCTCCCGCTGACGACGAAAAGCACGCACCAGCATGTCGGCGTTCATAAAAATCTTAAGGTCAGCATTCGGAAATACCGCTGTTCCAATATCCCGCCCATCCATCACAACGGCTCTCTCTTTTCCCATCTTTCGCTGCTGGTCGACCATGGCTTCTCTCACCGCCTTCACGGTACTTACCTGGCTCACCATCTCCGACACCCGCATCGACCTGATCTTCTTCTCTACGTTGAGTCCGTTGAGAAACGTTTCTGATTGATTCCTGGCCGTAACCTTAAAAGAGATGGAAATTTCAGACAGCGCGCGGGAGACCTCACGAGGATTTGTCAGAGAAATATGATGGTCGAGGAAATAAAGAGTGACAGCACGATACATCGCACCCGTATCAATATACCGGTATCCAAGCACGTTAGCAACCTCCCTGGCTGTCGTACTCTTGCCGCATGCGGAATACCCATCTATCGCAATGACGATCTTCCGGAGGTTCATCAGCAATCCTTTAATGGGCAGGGGATTTCCTTTCCAGGTTTGAGTTTCTTCTTTTTCTTATGCTTATGAGTTGAAGCACACCCTTCGGCAATCATCATCATTCCTGCAAACATGAAAATGATAAAGCCGGCCCGAACTCTAAAAAATCTGATCATAGCGTGTAAAAATAGGAAATCACACCTGCTAATAAAGTCCATCCCGGTCAAAAAGTAAAAAATCCGTCAGTTCTCCATCCGATCCTGGTAACTCATCTGGAAACCGATCTTCTGACCTCCCCCAAGTTCAATGGTATGCTCATTCTTCTGATTCAGCGTAATTAACTTCACTCTTTCATAAGGAATCGCCATGAGGTCATTTTGTATAGCGATCTGGAGAGAATGTTTTACAATATCCTGTAAGTTCACTCCATCGATCGGCGTCTCGGATATCCTGCCATACCGCGAGGTGAAAGTCTCCTCTCCCTCCATGAAAAACCGACCTTCATGGTTGATCATCAACCTGCCAATCAGATAACCAGGGTCATTCCCACGACCGTACTTCATACTGTCGTACATAAAATTATAAATGTTGATCTGACCGAAGTATCGGTTGACAGGATTCGAGCGGATATAAGATTCCTTCATCAAACCATGATCCGGATCGAAAGTGATAATGTTGGTATGCATCACAAAAATGAGTAAGTCACCGGCGAGCTTCACCTGGAACTCATGTTTGTTTATGATCCTGTGATACAACGTCACGTCTTCCGCCGTAATAGAAGCTGTGCTTATCTCATTAATGATGCGTTGCGATTCATGACTCATCATTTCAAACGCCCTGGCCAGGTGAGTGAACGTGGTTTGCTTAGCTGCAGACTTGCTTTCCAGCATATACTTGATGAATGCAATCGGGTCTTTGTCAGAATCCTCATTGCCCTCTGGAGTAACCTGAGACAAAACGTCAGCGTTAGACTTCTCAGGGTCCCCTATAGATTGGGATCCGGCGACATTGTCATTAATTGACTCTGTATTCAGGTCGGACCGCACTTCTTCGGGCAAGTTTGATGGATTATTGTCCATAGGAACGTATTTTGATCAGAGAAAAGGGATAAAAAATAAAGCCACAATATGGAAAATACTGAAGAAGGAAGAGCAGAAAAAAGTTTTAAGAACTTTGGCAAGAACGTCGATGGGTTTATCGAGGAATTCAAGGAAGCCGCTGATCGCCTTGAAAAAGAATTCCGTGAAAAGTACGAGGAACTAAAAGTGTCGGCAGAAAAACTGAAGAAAGAAGCCGAAAACAAAGAGCGCTGGCAGGAGGTGGAGCAAAACCTGAAGAAAGCTGGAGATGAAGTGGCGAATGCGTTCAGGGCCGCTTTTAAAAAGCGCGACGGAGAATAACATTACGCCGTTATTCATATAATAGCCTGGAACAAAAGTCCCAGGCTATTATATGAAAGAGGGGTTCACACCTTCACCAGTTTCCATCTCCCCTTCCGGAAGATATAAATGCTCACGACAGCCATCAGCGATTCAGCAATTGATATGGCCGCATAGACGCCGACAGGACCCGTTTCAAAATGATTTGCCAACGCATAGGCTAGTGGTATCTGAAAGACCCAGAAGCCAACCAGACTTATGACCGTCGGTGTTAGTGTATCGCCAGCGCCGTTGAACGACTGCCCGATCACCATTCCATAAGCATAGAATACATAACCCAGAGAAACGATTTTCAGACAGGTAACACCTTCTTTCAGCACTTCCTGATCAGTTGTAAAGAAAGTAATAAGAAACTCGGCGCCTGTGAAGAAGATCACCGTGATCATCGCCAGGAAGATCATATTCAGATGACCGGCCTTCCACACAGATTTCTCTGCCCGATCAGGCTGCCCTGCACCAAGGTTCTGTCCGACAAGCGTAGCAGAAGCATTGGCCATCCCCCACGCAGGAAGAATAGCGAATATGATGATCCTTATCGCAATGAAGTATCCCGCCACAGAAGCACTGCCAAAGCCCGACATAATCTTCATCAAGAAGATCCAGCTCGCAGATCCAATCAGCATCTGCCCGACCCCACCCGCGGAAACGATGATCATGTTAAGAATCAATGCTCCCTGGATACGGAAATTATCCAGATGTACTTTCACTGTTGAAGAGCCTTTCACTAAGTGATACAATTGAAACGTCACACCTACCCCACGACCGATGTTTGTGGCTATGGCGGCGCCCTCCACTCCAAAAGCAGGAACAGGTCCCCATCCAAAAATGAATAATGGATCAAGCACAATATTCAGTCCGTTTGCGATGAGCAACGCACGCATGGCAAGTGACGCATTCCCCGCTCCGCGAAAGATCGCGTTGATCATGAAAAGGAAGATGATCGTGAAGTTCCAGCCGAACATAATGTTCGTGTAACCTCCGTGGTTTTCAATGAGGCTCTCACTTGCTCCCATGAATCTCAGGATGTCACTGGAATAAGTCAACCCGAATACGGTTAGCAGAAAAGAGACTCCCAACGCCAAATACAAAGCCTGCACTGCGGCCACCTCCGCGCCTTTTACATCCTTCTCCCCTGTCCTGCGCGCAACGATCGCCGTTGCTCCCATACTTAATCCAAAAGCGAGAGAATAGATTAACGACAAAACAGACTCTGTTAATCCAACAGCGGCCAATGCGTCGTTGTCATTCAGTTTACTTACAAAAAACACGTCCACCACTGCGAAGATGGATTCCATCCCCATCTCAATGATCATGGGAACAGACAGAAGAACTATCGCATGATTGATACTGCCTTTGGTGTAATCCTGCTCTTCACCGCGAATTGCCCGTGATACCAATGACAGGATTGACCTCAGTCTGGTAGAAACCGTCATAAAGAAATAAAGTTTAAATAAAGTGATTAATTGCCGAATCTGATTTGATCGGAAGAATTGATAGGATCCGGCGATTGACTTTCGCGCGAATTACCTGACTCGAACGGACGGGATGGAAACAGCGAGATTCATGAAATCACATTACGACAACGATCAGCGAGAGGTTACGCAGCAGATCAAAAAAGATTGAAAAAGATGACGTTCCCTGTATATTCAGGAAACGCCATTAGCAACTTAATCACGGTTCACGGAGCTGCCTCCGCTTACCTGCTTGGACACATTTGGATTCCCTTTGTATGTGACAACACTCGCACCGGAGGCATTGACCGAAAGATCATCAGACACCGTTACTTTTGCTGAACTCGCCCCAGTGGCAATAACCATCGCATCGCGGACAGGATAATCAAAAGCGTTTACACTAGCCGCTCCGGAAACATCCATAGAGAGCAAATCTCCAAGACCAAAAAGCTTCACCGTCGAACCACCCGAAGCAATGAGGTTCAACTCACCGTAGCCAGCATCCAACTGTGCAACCGACCCTCCCGAAACAATCAAATCCAGTATGCCATCGCTTTCGAATCCGGTTATCACTGAGACACTACCACCGGACAATGTTGCCTTTCTAAGCCCAGGCATGTGGATCGTAATGAAAGTCTGGTGGCTGCGTTGGGAGTGCTCGTCGAATTCGATCACCAAAGAACTGCCGTATTTCTTCACTTCCAGGTCATTGATATTTCGCCGGTCCCCTTCAACCCTGACACGGAACGTATTAGATTCTTCCACACGGATATTAAATCCACTACCA
>JAEYXN010000294.1 GCA_023431285.1 Bacteroidota bacterium | reverse complement strand
CACACAGACCAGCAGATTGCACCCGCAAATACAACGGATAAGCAAGATTCATTACCTTCAGTTTTGATCTTCACCGTGAAGCCAATAAGTTTGACCGAATATGACCAACGCAGTCTATCTCTCTACCACCGAACCATACTCAGGAAAATCCATGATCGCCCTCGGTCTGGTGAACCTGCTGCTCAGCAAGACCGATAAGATCGCCTACTTTAAGCCTGTCATCAGCGGCCCCCTCTCGAAGCGCGACGGCAGACTCGATATGATCCGCGACCACTTCGGCCTCAGCATGCCCTACGAAAGCATGTACGCGTTCACCAGAGCCGAAGCCATGCAGCACCTGAACTCAGGCCACGAGGCTCTCTTCGTCGACCGCATCATCGGACAATTCAAATCCCTGCAGGAACAACACGACTTCGTTGTCGTGGAAGGCACTGATTTCATGGCCGGGAACAACAACATAGAATACGATGGAAACATCACCATCGCCAAAAACCTCGGAATTCCTGCCGCCATCATCACCAACGGACAAGGCAAATCACCCGATGAGATCATCGACATGGCCGTGTCTACCACCAGAAGTTACCTGGATGACGGCGTACACGTGCTTACCGTAATTGCCAATAAACTCGACCCGGAAATCACAGAAGAAGTCAGGTCACTCCTTACGAAAGCCCTGCCTCGTGATATCATTGTCACTTGTATACCCGCCAATCCAGTACTCGACAGTCCGACAATGAAAGAAGTATTTGAATCCGTCGGCGGAAAGATTCTCTTCGGAGAACATTTGTTATCCAACGCGGTTGACAGCTCCATAGTGGGTGCCATGCAGCTCCACAATTGTCTCTCCCGCCTTTCAAAGAATACACTGATTGTCACACCCGGTGATCGCGGTGATATCATCCTTGGAGCATTACAGGCTAATCTCTCCAAGAATTACCAGAAGGTTGCCGGTATTGTCCTAACGGGTGGGCTGGTGCCCGACGAAACCGTGATGAACCTTATCGATGGTCTGGATACCGTCGTTCCAATCATCCAGGTGAACTCAGGAACATTCAAGACTGTGACGCACGTGGCCAACACCCGCTCCCGCATCACTTCGGAGAACAAGGAAAAGATCTCTGCGGCCATCGCTATGTTCGACGAACATGTGGACGTGAAGGGAATCGAAAAGAAGATCATCACTTTCCGTACTTCGGCAATCACGCCGCGCATGTTCCAATACCAGATCGTCAAACGCGCCAAGGAAAAGATCAAGCACATCGTATTACCGGAAGGTGACGACGACAGGATCCTCATCGCCGCCAACGATCTGATCAAACAAAATGTCGTACAACTTACCATACTTGGCAATAGAGAAAACATACTCGCATCGCTGAAACGACTCAACCTGGATCTTGACCTCGATAAGGTTAAGATCGTAACCCCGGCTACCTCGGAACGTTTCGACGATTACGTCAATACCTTATACGAGATCCGCAAAAGCAAAAACGTTTCCTTGCAAACGGCGCGAGACCTCATGCTGGATGTCTCCTACTTCGGAACGATGATGGTCTTCAAAGGCGAAGCAGACGGAATGGTCTCAGGTGCCGCCCACACAACCCAACATACGATTCGTCCAGCACTACAGTTCGTGAAGACGAAGCCAGGTTTCTCAACAGTCTCCTCAGTGTTCTTTATGTGTCTCCCGAATCGCGTTTCAGTATTCGGTGACTGCGCCGTGAACCCGAACCCTACGTCGGAGCAACTCGCAGAGATCGCGATCTCTTCCGCCGATACCAGCAAGATGTTTGGCATCGAGCCGAAGGTAGCAATGCTGTCCTACTCTTCGGGATCCTCTGGTGAAGGTGAAGACGTTGAAAAAGTTCGTAAGGCCACTGAGATTGTACGCCAGCGTCGACCAGATCTCAAAGTCGAAGGCCCCATCCAATATGATGCGGCAGTTGACCCTGTGGTCGGCAAAAAGAAAATGCCGAACTCCGAGGTAGCGGGTCAGGCCAGCGTGTTAATCTTTCCGGATCTCAATACAGGAAATAACACATATAAAGCGGTGCAGCGCGAGACCGGCGCGCTGGCCATCGGACCAATGTTACAAGGTCTTAATAAACCGGTGAATGATTTAAGCCGCGGATGTACGGTAGATGACATATTCAACACAGTAGTCATCACAGCAATCCAGGCACAACAATAGAACGCATGAATGTTTTCGTAATTAACTCCGGCAGCAGCTCCATCAAGTATCAGCTTATCACCATGCCGGAAGCTACAGTTATCTGTTCCGGACTGATCGACAGAATTGGTCTTGACAACTCCACTATTCAACACAAAGTCTTTCTAAATGGTGGAGAGAAAGTCATAAAAGAAACGTTAACTATTCCCGACCACAGTACCGGCTTACGCGAAGTGGCAAAGCTCCTTACTGCTCCGGAGATCGCGGTGATCGCTGATCCACGAGAGATCGATGTGGTCGGACATCGCGTCGTCCACGGTGGTGAGACTTTCGCGCAAACTAGTGTCATTACTTCTGAGGTCAAAGACAAGATCCGTAAGCTGTTCCCGCTCGCGCCACTGCACAATCCTCCGAACTATCTTGGTATAGAGGTAGCGGAACAGATCTTCACCGCTGCAACACAGATAGCAGTCTTCGACACTGCGTTTCATCAAACGATGAAACCTGTGGCCTATCGCATGGCCATCCCTAAATCGTTTTACGATGAACATGGGATACGCGCCTACGGTTTTCACGGCACCAGCCATAAGTATGTGTCTGAAAAAGCTGTGGAGTATCTGAATAAAAAAGAATCACGCATCATCACTATCCATCTCGGCAACGGCTGTAGTATGGCAGCTGTGAAGAATGGCGTTTGTATCGATACCACTATGGGCTTTGGTCCGATGAATGGTTTGATCATGGGGACACGCACTGGTGACATCGACCAGTCAGTGATCTTCCATCTGATCACACAACTCGGCTACTCTCCCCTTGATGTGAATAACATCCTCAATAAGAAAAGCGGAATGCTTGGCCTTACTGGATTCAGCGACATGCGCGATGTAAAGGCGGCATACATGAAAGGCGAAGAAGAGGCTGTTCTTGCTTATGAGATGTATGGCTATCACATCAGGAAATATATCGGCGCATACGCTGCTGCGCTTGGAGGTGTTGATGCCATTGTGTTCACCGCCGGCGTCGGTGAGAACGACGCACTCACCCGCGAGCTCGCCACGAAAGAGCTTTCATTCCTGGGCATCCGCATTGACGACGCAAAGAACAAACAAGGCGGCAAAGGACTCGTCGACATCAGCGCTGCGGATTCACAAGCGAAGGTGTTGGTTATTTCAACGAATGAGGAGTTGGAGATTGCAAGGCAGTGCCATGAACTGGTAAATGGTCAGCAGGGCGAGGCGCCGTAGCAGGTAACAGGGCGAGGCGCCGTAGCAGGTAACAAGTAACAAGTAACAAGTGACAAGTTGACCATCCCTAAAAAAGGTTGACCGTTTTTTACTCCTTTGTTACCATCGGGCATACATGAACCTGCGGTTCTGTTTCTGGGTTAAAATCAGGGCGGCTCGACGCCGCTCTGATTTTACAGTTTC
>JAEYXN010000229.1 GCA_023431285.1 Bacteroidota bacterium | reverse complement strand
GGGCACAGGAAAGCATCCCCGTAGAACCGGGGAAGAAGCAGGCAAACCAACTCACATACCACACGCAAAACGGAAATACGCTACTGAAAGATTATCTTGAAGCTGAACTGAGAAAAGCAGATCGCGTAGTTTATCAAAATGAACATTTCGTGGTCGTAGTACCCTTTTGGGCAACGTGGCCTTTCGAAACGATGATCATCCCGCGCCGTCCTATAGCGACCATCGCAGAAATGACAGCTGAGGAGATCAAAGCGTTCGCTGAAGCATACAAATCCATCACTGCGAAGTATGACAATCTTTTCCAGACTTCATTTCCCTATTCTGCAGGAATACATCAGGCACCTTGTGATGGTAAAGAACATAAAGAGTGGCATTGGCATATGACCTTCTATCCGCCCCTACTTCGCTCAGCGACAGTCAGAAAATTTATGGTGGGCTATGAGATGCTGGCTAACCCCCAGCGGGATGTCAGTCCGGAATTCAGTGCAGCGAAACTCAGATCTTTGTCAACGACTCATTACAAGGCAGAGCAGAATAAAAGGATCAGTACGTTGCCTATGTTCATTCTGTAATAGTGTCCACTCGTCCACAATAGGTCTTGAACTATATCGAATCAGAGGCGACTGTGTTACGCGCATCATTGAAAGCCTGGTCCAGCGCCAGCGCTGCGCTGATCAATCCCATGTGAGTGAAGACTTGCGGGAAGTTCCCGAGATGTTCACCTTCCAGCCCAAGCATTTCGGCATATAGGCCAACATGATTTGCATAGCCCAGCATTTTCTCAAAGTACAATCGCGCCTTCGCGAGCTCCCCCGCCTTGCACAGACATTCAACATACCAGAAGGTGCACATTGAGAATGTTCCCTCACCGCCGGAAAGACCGTCGAGCTTGTCAGTATTCCGATAGCGGTATACGAGTGAGTCTGACACCAACTCTTCCTCTATCCGCCGCAGTGTGGAAAGCCACTTGGGATCTTTAGGCCCTATAAACCGAATCAGTGGCATCAGTAGTGTAGCTGCATCGACCGTTACAGCACCTTTGTACTGGACGAACGTCTGCAGCTCTTCATTCCAGAAATCATTGTGAACAGAATAAAAAATATTATCTCTCTCCCGCTGCCACATCCCGGGACATGGATATGAGTGCTTCAATGCGATTTTCATCCCCCTATCAATGGCCACCCAACATAACAGTCTCGAATAGAGGAACTCTTTCTTACCTCCGCGAACTTCCCAGATCCCTTCGTCTGGGGTCTCCCAGTTCTTGCACACCCAGTCCACCTGTCGGGCAATATCGTTCCAGAAGTCATACGAAATAGTATCCCCATGCCGGTCGAACAAGTATACCGCATCGAGAAGCTCGCCATAGATATCAAGCTGTATCTGATCGTAAGCGCCGTTTCCGATTCTTACCGGAGTAGAGCTGCGATAACCTTCAAGGTGCGTGAGATCTTTTTCAAGGAGATCTTTGTCACCATTGATGGTATACATCAACCTTAGATTACCACCCTCGCCTATATCGCGACACCGTTTTTCCACCCACTTAATAAAATTCCTCGCTTCACGTTTGTAACCCATTTTAAGAAGAGAGTACATCGCGAACGAAGCGTCTCGTATCCATGTATAGCGATAGTCCCAATTCCTTTCGCCACCAATTTCTTCGGGTAGTCCGAACGTTGGCGCAGCGACCATTGAGCCATACTTCTGCGAGGTCATCAACTTCAATACAAGCGCCGACCTGTTGACAATTTCCATCCAACGGCCCCGGTACGTGCTCTGACTGCTCCAATCTTGCCAAAACTTAATCGTCGTCAGTAGACTTTCCTCTGAAAACCTATTCAGGTCTGATGCATTAATGGATGTTCTTCCGTCGACGTACTCCAGCATGAAGTATGCCTTCTGGCCGGTCTTCAGCCTGAAGTCCGCACGCACATCGTTCCCTTCCAGAATCATTGGAACCGTGGAGAGAAGGCGTAGCACAACCTTGTTATCATTACTTTCGAAGATGAATTCAAAATCGCTTAATCGTGTCGTCTTGTGTTCCGTCATCCCATATTCGAACCTTGGACAGCAATCCATACTTAATTGTACTTCACCATGTACGCACGTTACATATCGCACGAGTTCCTTGCCGACATCCATTGTTTCCACAGGCATATAGTCGGTGATCTCCGCGATCCCCTGATTACTGAGAAACCTCGTCAGGAGGACGTTGGTATCGGGAAGGTAAAGCTGCCGGTATTTTACTTTGTCTTTGGAAGGAGTGATCCGGAAGAAGCCTCCCTTTTTGGCATCCAAAAGGGCTGCAAAAACTGATGGGGAGTCGAAGTCTGGAAAACAAAGGAAATCAATAGAGCCATATAAGCTCACCAGCGCGACGGTATTGAGATCACCGATGACGGCATAATTCTCTATGGGCTGATAAGAAGTGTGTTTCTCCACGTCTTAACGCACCAATAATATGATGCCATCACGGCGTCGACGACTTCAGGGTGATTGGATGCGCGCGCCAATCCTTTCGGCTCAAAACATTAAAAGTAGCGCGGTTGGCCGATCGAGGATGTTTACCGTATTTTTGCCGGATGAAAATTGCATACTTCGTCATATCAATACTTGCCGGCATAGGCGTTGCCTTCCAGACCGGCGTGAATTCACAGCTAAGGTTGGATACGAACAATGCTGTTCTCGCCGCCCTGATTTCATTTATCGTGGGCACCGTAGCACTCTTCATTTTGTATTTCAGTTTCTTCCGACAGGTTCCGACTTTTCCTGCGGGATTTGATTTTACCTGGTGGAAATTTACAGGTGGCTTGCTCGGTGTATTGTATGTCACGGCCGTAGTGATCGCCGCGCCAAAGATCGGGGCAGGTAACTCACTGGCATTTATCGTCGCGGGACAATTCATTTCAGCCATCATCATCGACCACTATGGGTGGATGAAATTGCCGATTACACCAGTAAGCATTTATCGTATCTCCGGGATTATTTTTCTCTTGATAGGCGTCTATCTGATCCAGAAGAAGTAAGATTATTTTCCTTTGGAAATAACATCGTTGTATGCGGACTTCAAAGCTTCTGCTACAATTTCGGACTCAACATAATCGAGCACAAACGTCGTGATTCCCTTTTCACCCCATTTGTTGGGAACTGGAAAAATGCTCTTGCTATCGATTTGAACAAATTTGCGCTGTTCTTCCGGTGACAGAAAAATATTGGCGGTGTTTCTTCTCGAGATAGCTGGCAAACATCTTCCTGCCCGTGACTTTAAAGGCTTCTCTTTCAAAATGCGGGAGTTGTTCAGTATGAAGAAAAGAAAGCGCTAATTTTTCGAATTCAGCTTTTTTCATATCGGAAGATAAGCCGTTTTCAGAAAACGAAATGCATCGCCCCCTGCTAAAAACGTCCACATTCTTCTTATCATTGTATTATGACTGACAGAGATATTCTAAGACTTGAAGGCACGATCCGAAAAAAGATGGAAGAGATAAAGACACAACGTGTAAGCCTGAAGGATTCGGGAATCGGGTCGCTGATGAACACTTTGAAGAAGGCAGACGAAGCTTCGTACGAGAAGATTCTGCCAGAGTATAAAAAGATGGTGGCGGAGAAAAACATCTTCAAATGAGATTCAGGAACAACAGAGATATAAGAACCACCCACATAAAAAGTAACAGAATGTCTGTTATCGATAAAGTGAACAATCTTTTCGTGTTAGGCTTCCTTTTGCTCACCATGGCGGCGTGCTCAGGATCTGATGACGATCCTGTCACACCGAATCCCCCTGGTGAATCTGAAATACTTTTTGGGGCTGACCTCTCGTATGTAAATCACATCGAAGACAAGGGTGGCGTTTACCAGATTGAAGGATCGCCTGCAGATCCCTATGAGATCTTCCAACAAAAAGGGACTGACATAATTCGCTTACGACTCTGGCATAATCCTCAATGGACAAAGGAAGTATATGGCGAATCAGGGACTCAACTTTATAATGATCTCGCTGATGTAGAGAGATCTATTCGTCGCGCAAAGCAAGAGGGAATGGATGTGCTTCTCGATTTCCATTATTCCGACATCTGGGCGGATCCTGGTCAGCAAAAAGTCCCCACTGCCTGGGAAGGAGTGAAGCAAATTACTGACCTCGAGGATTCCGTCTACAATTACACTCTTAAGACGCTGCAGTACCTGGAAGGAAAAGGTCTGCTCCCTGAATACGTTCAGATTGGAAATGAAATCAATTGCGGTATGTTTTTCACTGACGCGCCCCCGGGATTTCCTCAGTCGAATGCCTGCAACGGACAATGGTCGAACCTTGGAAAAATAATCAATGCCGGGATTAATGCTGTTCGTGAAGTCGCGTCGACATCCTCTGTCAATACAAAAGTTATCCTTCATGTCGCAGATCCGAAAAATGTAGAATGGTGGTTCACGAATATCAAATCCCAGGGAGGCGTTTCTGATTTTGACATAGTCGCGTTTTCTTATTACCCTCTCTGGCACACAACGGTTTCTCTAAACGCCATTTCAGAAAACATTTCAAGATTCAAATCTACTTTCAAGAAAGATATCTGGATCGCAGAAACTGCCTATCCGTGGACGACCGAGGCCAAGGACAGCTACAATAATCAATTCGGCAGCGAACCTGCCCTCGCCGGATTTCCAAAAACCAAAAAGGGCCAACATGACTTTCTTGTTGCTCTGACTAAGGAGGTCGAGGACGGCGGAGGCCAGGCACTCATTTACTGGGAGCCCGCCTGGATTTCTGTTCCTATGAAAGATCTTTGGGGAACCGGATCATCATGGGAAAACTGCGCGTTTTTCGATTTCGACGGAAACGCACTCGAAGCATTTGATTATATGAAATAGGCCTTTCCACATATGAAACCCGAGGCTGCATTTTTGTACGTTGCCCCGTCCTGACTATGGTAATTCCTGAATTCAAGGCTAACAGGAAGTAAAAAGCGAGGCGAGGCGCTGTTTTTTGAATACTGCCTTTTTCCTTTATATTTGCCACCCCGGGATCTTAGCTCAGCTGGTTTAGAGCACCACGTCGACAACGTGGGGGTCACTGGTTCGAATCCAGTAGGTCCCACTTTTTCTTCTTCCCTTCATCAGGGGATTCTTCATCCGGTTGTTTCTTTCGAATTGGTTCTGTTGTTAGCCTGCGTGTAGGTCCAGCGTTGCGTTCGCCGACCGATTTTGTCGAACGGCCAATCATTTCGTGTATTCTTTATCCCAGCCTTCCCTATCAAACCCGTGGCTCCAAATTCGTGAGTGCTCTTGGGGTTAATAGTTAGCAAAAGTATCACATTAAAAATACTGAGTATGATTGCAATGAATTTCCGCGGTCCGTACAGGATCAGGGCAGATCGAAACAGGCCCGAACCGGAGATCCTCCATCCGCAAGATGCTATTGTTCGTGTCACACGTTCTTGTATATGCGGTTCAGATCTTCACCTTTATCACGGAATGGTTCCGGATACACGTGTCGGAATGACTTTCGGTCACGAGTTCACAGGTGTAGTAGAGGAAGTCGGAAGTGAAGTCCGAAATCTAAAACCGGGCGATCACGTCATGGTGCCATTCAATATTGCTTGTGGTATCTGTCCGTTTTGCAGGCAGGATCTTTACGGCAATTGTCATGAATCGAATACGGAACACACCGCGGTGGGAGGAATCTTTGGTTACTCCCACACGGCAGGCGGATTTGACGGAGGACAGGCTGAATACGTGAGGGTACCGTACGCAGATGTGGGCCCAACGAAGATTCCAGCAAACCTCGACATCGAAGATGCTGTGTTGCTTACCGATGTCGTTCCCACCGCCTATCAGGCAGCGGAAATGGGTGGCATCAAGAAAGGAGATACTGTCGTGGTTTTTGGTGCGGGCCCAATTGGAATTATGGCCGCGAGATGCGCATGGCTCTTCGGCGCCGGACGCGTTATCATCATAGATCATCTGGATTACAGACTGGAATTCGCGAAGAAGTATTCCATGTGTGAAGCCTATAATTTTAAGGAAATGGATGACCCGGTAGTTTTCCTCAAACGAACTACTGACTGGTATGGAGCGGATGTATGTATCGATGCCGTTGGATGTGAAGCGGTAGGAGGTCCGTTCCATGACATCACTGGACGTCTTTTTATACAGGGTGGTTCTGCCATTGCGTTGCATTGGGCGGTGAACGCTGTGAAGAAAGGCGGTATCGTGTCAATCGTGGGAGTTTATGGAATGCCGTGGAACCTGGCTCCAATGGGAAGTATCCTGAATAAAGGTGTGACCATTCGCGCGAATCAGGCTTCCGTAAAGCGACTCCTTCCAAAATTAATTGATCACGTCACTTCAGGAGTGCTGAATCCAAAAGGTATCATCACTCATAGAATCCCGCTGGAGGAAGTGCACGAAGGATATCATATCTTCTCAAAGAAGCTTGACAATTGTATTAAGCCAGTACTCGTACCACCGAAAGCCGCATAAATACAAATACGATGAGCACAACAACAGAAAGTAAATACGCGCGAGGCAGCAAGACATATGCGGCTGTCGCGACAGGAAACATTGATAGAAAGATTGCTGATGAAGTGAAGAATATTCCAGGATGGGGCATTGACGCAGATCCGGAAAATGATCCCACTTATCCCATGAAACGTTGGACTGGTGCGGACCACGAAAGGATCCATTATCAACGCCCTCCGTTGCAACCACCCAGTGTTGAAAAAATGCAGTCGATCGAGAGACCTGTGCGCACCGCAGTCTTTGGAACTTCGACGCCCCCGCGTGGTCTGAGCGGGGCAATCCGACGAGCTGCATACAAATTCAGTGAAGCCGATGCCAGGCACTGGATGACGTTACTGGTCGCCGACCGCGTTGACGTAGTGGAAGGAATCGTTGACGATCTGAAACATGGCATTATTCCAAACTTTTTTGCAGAGCGGGGCTGGACAGCCGAATTCAAGTACAACCGAAAGGAAGCGGTAAAAAATGTCGCGATCGGCGTTGCTGTCACGGCCGGGGTACTCGCTCTCTTCTTATACAATAGGAACAAGAGAGCTTTAACGGGTTCGCGGTCCGTTCATTAGTAGGATAAACAACGATTCAAATTCAATATCATCAAACCAGGGTTACGCGCCCTGGTTTTTTTTGACGTTTCGGACCAATAAATCAAGTAGGTTCACTCTCCTGCTTACCATTCGCATTTTCGACGATAGAAGTGAGCCCCTGCCGATAGAAAACGCCACAGCTCGCTTCCACAGTGAACAAAATCATTAAATTCACATAGTATTCAGATCTTAACCTCCGCGCGTTCGGGTACAAAATTTTACGCACTTAACCTTTGCCATAATCCTGACTCTGTGAAAACAACGACTCGCCGATTCGCCATTCTTCTCATCCCTGCTTTGTTCTTCTGCGTCCATTTAAACGGGCAGCAGTTAACAGTACATACGGAAAAGGTTGAGGCGCTTATCCAGAAATGGGACGAGGCGCATAATAAAGTGAATCCGGATGCTTTCCCAAATCTTTTTGATAGCCAACTGGTTTATTACGCGGAACATGTGAGTCAGGCCAAGGCTACTCTTTTGAAAAAGCTTCTCTTCGTCCGAAACCCTGCATACAAACAAAAGATATCCAAGGATATACGGTATACCCTCCATAAGAATGGTGTGGTAAAATGCGAATTTACCCGCGAAGTGTTTCGAAACGGTGAGTGGGAAGCATCGCCAATGTATTTGCTGGTCGGGGTGAGAAATCAGGGATACTGGATTATCGGTGAGAGCGATCCGCGAACAGATAGCCAATATGGATACAAACCAGAAATTGGAGAAGCGCTTGAAGTAGGAATTGTTTCTACAGGCAACCCTTCTTCCAATCATTTGCTGTCTGAAGTTTCCGTCAGTCCAACGAATACCATCAAAGAAAACACAAAGTCCGTGTCCTATGGGAACATCCATATCTACATGGTGATTGCTCTACTTGGCGTCGGAATCTTTGTCATTATGCTCGACCGCGTAGCTGTGAAAAAAGAAAAAGCCCGTCAGGAAGAACACGATTTACAAATGCTTGAAGAAGAGTTCGTGGTAGTCCACGAGCCGAAGATGCCCAACGAAGCGTACCAGGTGATCGAGAATAATCTTAAACATAATTCCTTCCGCGATTACCTTTTGAAACTGTTCGATCCGGTGTTCTTTACGCTGCGGACTTCAGAAGAAACAACAGGTCAAATGCTGACGCCTAAGGTGAACAACGAACGCAAATTGCTGTTCAACACAGTAGATTCAGAAAATCCGCTGACGGTTTATTACGCTTATCGCGAAGACGCAGGTTCGGATATTAAATTATTCCCCCCGGAGGTGCTTACCCGAAATGCGGCGAGCGCTGATGTGTATTATGTCATCGGAATTGGCGGACCTCCGGATAGCCCGGACGATATCTACCTGATACCCGCGCCGGAATTGAAGGAGGAATCTGTAAACAAAGAGTTTCTCAAACCCTTCCGAAAACCGGGATCTTTCTTTTATAACATGGCGGTTTCGCGTTTGCAGTAATCAACTCGTGATTCTTCGCCCTTCCTTTTTGATTTGATACTCCACATTACTCTTATATTGTGAAGTAATGTCAGTTGAAGAGCCGGAATTGGACCTCACCAGGCCGGCTCCCCTTGCAGGATGAATGAGAAACTTATACATTCAAAATCCTGGCCGATCAATATGAAAAAAGTTACTGCAATTGTGTGCCTGGCTCTAACCGCCTGCACCACTGAATCCAAAAAAGAGTCTGCACTCCCACCCGCCCCGGAGACAACAGCAATAATTGTTTCGGAAACAATTTTCGGTAAACAGATCGACGATCCTTATCGGTACCTCGAAAACCTGAAAGATCCCGAGGTAGAAAAATGGTACCGCAGTCATTCCGAACGATCCCGCGCGATCCTCGATGCAATCAAAGGAAGAGAGGGGCTGATTGACAAAATGAAAGAATTCGACACACGCCAATCCACGAGAGTATTCGACCTTTCGATCACAGACAATGACCGCTATTTCTATCTGAAGCAAACCCCGGATGATGAGACGGGGAAATTATTTTTTCGCGATGGATTCAATGGTGATGAGGCCCTTCTTTTTGATCCGGAAACTTTCGACGGAACGGGTGAGGAAAAGTATGTCATCAATGAACATTTCCCTTCTCCTGATGGATCCAAAATTGCCATTCAGGTAGCCCCCAACGGCTCTGAAAATTCTACCATCATAATCCTCGACGTCGCAAGCAGGAAAGCCTTTCCGGAAAAGATAGATCGCTTATGGATTTCGGGCTGTTCATGGCTTCCTGACAATAACTCGTTTTTATTCAACCGACTCAACACTGCGGACCTGCACGACATCGACAGAGAAAAAAACAGTAAAGTATTCCTACATAGCGTTGGCACCGACCCTGCTATCGATAAAGAGATCCTGTCGCGGGCAACTAATCCTGAGCTTGATATCAGAGAAGACGAGCTTCCGATGATCGACTACGATTCTCATGCAGGATTTATGTTTCTGTCTGCAAACTCTGTGGATCGAAGAATGAAGGTGTGGTATGCACCGGCTAATGACCTTAACAAAACGAAAATATCATGGAAAAAACTTTTTGCGTTGGATGATGAGGTCCACAGTTTCACCGCCACCGACCAATACATTTATGCTTTCACCCCAAAAGACGCTCCACGTTACAAGATTATTCGTGTGCCCGTGAAAGATCCTGATCTAAAAAGAGCCACGTTAATTGTGCCTGAACACCGTGATGAACCCATTAGCGATTTTGTCGTCACCAGTGAGTCGCTTTTCTATGCCACTACAAAGAACGGCGTAACGGCAAGGTTATTCCAGACTTCATTGAATGGTGAAAGTACCACGGAAATTCAATTACCTATCGCGGCCGGTTCGGTCTTCCCGTCATCAAAAGGTTTCCGTTTCGCTGATGTATGGGTAGGAATGAGCGGATGGATAACGCCGTCCAAAAACTATAGGTATTTACCGACGACGAAAGAATTTAAACTCGAAATGTTATCAAGTCAGGCTGAGTATCCTGAGTATGCTGACCTGGTCGTTGAGGAGTTGATGGTCAGATCCCATGATGGAGTAGAGGTCCCGTTGTCTCTTATTTACAAAAAAGGTCTCAAGCGGGATGGAACCGCACCGGTCTTCCTTACCGGGTATGGATCGTACGGATACTCATATAGTCCCTACTTTGATCCGGCGATGCTTTTGTGGACGGAAAATGGAGCTGTGTTTGCCGTCGCGCATGTGCGAGGTGGTGGCGAGCTCGGGAATGAATGGCACAAAGCCGGACAGAAAACCACTAAACGTAATACATGGAAAGACGTCATCGCTACCGCTGAATTTCTTCTTAATAATAAGTACGCAGGACCAGGAAAGATCGTACTCAACGGAGCAAGTGCCGGAGGAATTCTTGTTGGTAAAGCGATGACGGAACGCCCGGATCTTTTCGCAGCTGTGATTCCTGAGGTAGGATGTATGAACCCACTGAGAGGCGAATACGAACCAAATGGTCCTATAAATATCCCGGAGTTTGGAACAGTAAAAGATTCCCTCGAATTTCTTGCCCTCTTAGAGATGGATGCTTATCTGGATATTAAAGATGGAGAAAAATATCCTGCAGCCCTTATCACGGGAGGTATGAATGATCCACGAGTGATCGCATGGCAACCCGGAAAATTCGCAGCACGCCTTACAGCAGCCAATACGTCTGATAAGCCGATCATCTTTTTCACGGACTTTGATGCCGGCCACGGGCTTGGAAATACGAAATCAAAACAATTCGAGTCATTGGCCGACATACTTGCATTCGCCTTCTGGCAAACAGGTCATCCCGAATTCAAGCCAGGTGAAATCAAACTGAAAGATCCCACTATCAAACTGAACTAGATTTTCAATTTTTTTCTTTTCATGTCAACAAAGGAAACGCAGAAAGCAGCCGCCTCGCTCTTCTCGAAGACCGCATTGCTATAAGGGAAGGCCGACGGCAAATTTACGGCTGTCAGATCGGTAAGGAACGTTACGTTTACCACTTGAAGATCCCGACAACGTTGTGAACGGAGCAAGATGGGACTTTCTCCATTGGATGTTTTCTCAAGTATTGGAAATTGATTCGGAATCCGGAAGAATGCAAGAAACGGCTTTCGGAATATGAAATGTTCAAAAATAGCAGACAGTTCTTACCAGGAGCGTTGTGATGCGAAGTAGCTGAAGAAAAAATTTAGATCAAAAACCATAGAGTTCGGGAAAACTTCCACTGCTGCGATCTAATGTGGTCAAAATTTTCCCAAGTTGATGATTTTCCTTTTCCACAGCTTCAGCAATCTGCTCCCGCGTAAACCATGGGTACTGATGCATCAGATAATCGATATTGATATTCGTAGTCTTGGTGCTATCGTTTTCAATGGGGTAAATATCATTATACATTTTCATAATAAGCTTCTTTTTTTTTCTTGGACACGAGACTAATCCAGCTAACGCTTACTACCTGAATTAAGAATCGTGCCTGTTAATAAATAAAGAGGCCAGCCCGCATCCTTCAGTGCTAACCGAAGAGAAGAAATGCGATAACGAGAGTGATCAGAATATTAAAAGCCTGCGCGCCAAGAAACGCAATCAGCGGCTTTCTGCTTTCTGAATTAAAAAGATCCGAGAATTTTGTTTCGAGGCCGATGCTTGTGAACGCAAGGACAAACCACAACGTCTGGATGCTCTTCAGACTTTCCTTGACATTTGTCACCGTGGACGACGAAAGAGCGAAAGAGAAAATGAGTGAGGCGGCCACAAAGCCGAGTACGAACTTCGGGAAGCGGTCCCAGATGACTCCAAGCGTTGGCTTCTCAACTCTGCCGGGTTGATTGGAGTAAGTCCAGTAAATACTAATGGCGAATGCAGCGATTCCCAGCAAAACGTTCTGCGAAAACTTTACGATGGTACTGATCTTCAACGCCGTTTCCCCGACGAGGCTTCCAGATGCGACTACCGCTCCCGTTGTATCAATCGTTCCTCCAAGCCAGGCACCCGTCACCTCCTGAGGAAAATCCAGTGCATTTGCAATGTAAGGCATGAAGATCATCATAGGGATCGCGGTGACAAGGACAAGCGATATTACATAAGAGAGTTTTTTATTGTCCCCTTGTATCGCCCCGGCTGTTGCTATTGCCGCAGACACCCCACAAATAGATACAGCACTCGAAATCATCATCGACAGCTCTTCATCCACCTTCAGTTTCCTGCAGATCCAGAAAGCAAAATACCAGACGCTGAAAACAACAATCAGTGCCTGAAGCAACCCGAGTGATCCGGCCTTCATAATGTCACCGAAAATAACGCTGGTACCAAGCAGTACGAGTCCAATCTTGACAAACAGCTCGGCATTTAGAACGGACTTCATCCAATCCGGAATGGTGAAGAAGTTACTGATCACCAGACCAAGCCCCAGGCTGAAAATTACCGCTTCAAGATTTAGATCTTTTATATCGCGGTTACCAGCCAGAATAAGCGCAACGACGGTGATACCGAATATAATTGGAAATGTCCCGGCTGATGATTTGAGTTTCTTTCCTGAAAGAAGCGTCGCCAGCAATGCTACGATGTAGACCACGACAAACTGCAAAATCATCTTCTGAAAGTTGGCCACACTGAGAACTTTTGCAAACAAGTCGTCCGCATTATTCCATGAATACGACGGAGCAGGTACGTTTAACCCCGCGATGACTACGATGATGATGAGAAATCCGAGCACTACCACGCTCCAGTCTTCATGAAGAATTGCCCTTGGGCCGACAATAGTGGCAGCCTCCTTTTCGGTTACTTCCTCAGTTGTATCCATTGAGATCGGTTTGATTTCGTTTCAATTTCTAATGTAAAGTGTTAAGCCGGCAATGTCAACCAACCTGGGCCGAACGGATCAAAGATTAATGTGCTGAACCACTCCGGAGATCGATGCTGTGAAACACAAAAAGGCGAATAGCATCTGACGACACATATTCATTTCCCGCAGGGAGTTGTTGAAACACGTTCATGTAGCCAAGCTGTGCATTCAAATGATGCGTGAATTGATATCCGAATCCGACGAAGAAACGATTCTGATCGAAATAATTATTGACAATATTCTTCCCGAAATTGACAAACACCTCATTGTTAGTGAAGATGAAAGGTGTTTTGGGTTGGACTTCCTTTCTTGTAAGAGGAAACGTAAAAGCAAGATTGTACCGCAGTCGGTAATTGCTGAACGTAAATTCATCGTCGCCGCCTCGTTGATGAAAGCGCTGCTCAAACCGCGCCCATTGCATCATAGCAAGGAATGGTTTCTTCTCCATCCATTGTATCTGCTGCCATGCCCTGTGCTCAGGTACATCTTTCTTTCCGTGCGTGCCGGGCTGAAGCTGATAGGCGTAGCCCGCGGTGAGCCTTGTTCGATCATTTACGTAATAGATATACGCAAGGCGACCGAGAAAAGCATGCGTCTCTAGGATGAACGAATCGTTCTGCCTAAGATGGAGGTCGGCCCACACCCCGGACCGTTGTGTGAATCGGGTTTGATTAAAATACCCGATCCACGTCATCTCTCTATGATCTGTCAGCTTCGTCTGACATTCAGCCCCGTATGCAAACAGCAAAAAGGAAGCTGCGAAGAATGCTCTCAATCAAATGACCCGCTCAAGGGTTCCGTTTTGAAGCGAACTCAGTGAATTTGCCATTGGGAACTTCCTTTCCAGGAAGAAGGTATCCGAACTCATGAAGATATTTCGCTCCGTTCTCGTTCACCCATTTCAGGAAAGCAACTGCTTCCGGGCTAGCAGATTTACGGTCAACGGAAAGATGCAGATAGTCTACCGGAATGCTTTTCAAAGACTTCTCACTTTCCAGCGCGTCAAGCAACTTAGGAAGGTTGTCGTATACACGCTCATCATCGTTGACCTTACCGTTTCCATCTATATCAATTGGAGGTACAGCAAGTCCCTGAATAGGATATCCTGTTTTGATATCATAGATCAATGGAATCGGCAGATAGGAAATACCTGTTGAATCGCGAAGCAATGCCTTTATTAGATGTTCATCGGCGCCAGCAATTGATTTTCCGGAGATGTCTTTCTGCTCAAATCCGAAATGTTTACTGAATACAATCGGCACACCCGCCTTTTGCAAACGTGTATATACAGTGAAAGGCACTTTGATGTCTTCCTGTTTCGACTTATCGGCAAGCAGATCATGGAAAAATAACTGCTGGATCAGTGATTTATTCAGACCCTTTTTCTCGAAGGTCTTTGCAAATGCTGAGGAGGAATTTGCAACAGGAAGAATTGCATAACGGCCGGTGTACACGTACTCCCGCGATGTCTGCAACTTTTCGTCTTGTTCATAAACCTCAGCAAGCACATCATACTTGGCAGGATCATGTGAACCCCTTGACTCAATGATGATCTGCACTTCAGGGTGCAGGCTTGTAAAGTCGTCGATCCATCGTTGCACGAGCGCGTACGAAAAGCGCGCTCCCGTCACAACAACTACTTTCTGATTCTGACTGTCACCTGATGAGGGAGCCTGGGCAATTGCGCCTTGCGCCGCCGCTAAAAGGATAAGGAAAAATGTGAATACTCTCATAATCTGCTTCTGCATAATCTTCTTCTTCAAATCTTCTTAATGTACGTATCTGACTGTGACACCATAAGTTCTGGGATCGCCCAGTACCGCCGCGTAGTGTCCCGCGTTTCCTGCCGCCGGAAGCAGCTGTTCGAAATAATCTTTATTGAGCAGGTTTCTCGCCCAAACAAACAACGACACTCCTTTTTGTGTACGGAATCCTGCGCGTGCGTTCACCAAGGCATATCCATCAACGTTGAGGAATTTTGATGGTGATGCACTTGAAGAGAATGAAGAACGATAGTAGGTATCCGCTCCAAAGAACAGCTTCCCTTCATTATTCCACACCGATGTTGTTTTAGATACAACCTCTGCTCCGAGGGATCCTGCCCATTTAGATACACCTGGAAGGTCGCCGCCGGAAATGTCTTTGAAAGCAACATCCTGGTTGGCGTCATCTTTACGTCCTGTTTCTTCCAGGGGCACCGGTGCATTCGTGAACTTGATATATTTAGCGTCAGTGTAGGCAACTGCACCATTGATGGTGATGCTTCCTAATTTGATATTGCCTTCTACTTCAGCACCACGGACACGAACTTCTTCAGCATTTGAAAGGTATCCACGGTTCACACCAACCTCAGCTGTTTGTACCAGCGTTTGAAAATCTTCGATCTCAGTGTTAAATAATGTTACGTTGAAGATTGAAGTTGATGTAGGGGTAGTCTTGATACCGAACTCCGCATGTTTTACAAACTCAGGTTTGATGCGCGCGAGATCGGTTAACACTTGTCCATTCGCGGTTGGAAGACCACCGAGGTTAACCCCAACGGGCTTGTAACTCGTTGATACCGTGGCGAACGAACTAAATGAATTTGTGGCCTTGTATGATACAGTAACCTGACCTGAGAAGTTTGACTCATCAACATCCGCTGCAAATTGTTGATCCGTATAGACCGCACGTTTGATGGCAAGAAGCGCTGGATCGTCGGTAACAAGTCCTCCATATGTCTTACGATCGAAGTCAACCTTTTTCTTATCGTAATTGTATCGGATACCTGGCAGGAGGTGCAGCTTCGATGTAATTGCCCAATCAAGCTGACCAAAAACTGCGGCACCTGAAGTCTGCAGACGTGATTTGGTTTTGATCCCATATCCTTCAAGAAGGCCCGGTGTCTGCCAAAGCTCACTGGTTGAGTTTTGTGAGAATCTCCACTGTGCTCCACCTGATTCTTCAATATGAACCGGATCTGTATTTAAGTCCTGAGCGATTGCAAACACGCCGACCACTGCAGAAACCGTAGGAAGGATGTCTCCTGCGTAACGAATCTCCTGCGTCCACTGTTCATGCTTTGAAGTTGCCTGCGAGAGGGTTAATACTGGGAGTGCTGTGAAGTCACGGTCATTAGATGGATCCCAGTACCAGTATCTCCACGCTGTTGTTGATGTCAATGTTCCTTTGCCAATCTTTGCATCAACGTTTACAGCAAGACCGCCCAGGTCGTTACCGGAGTTCCATGTGGTATTGTGATCGACGACGCGATCAAACGGATTGCGGCTGGGAAGTTGATAATTGAGATCAGCAATGATCTGATCGAATTGCCTGTAGGCAGAACGTTGTGTCTTCACTACGCCGGCGACTACCTGTGCGTACCCGTTCGGGCGCTGTCTGTTCATATCCCCAATGAAGGTGATGTTCACATTATCGCTTGGCGTGAAGAGAAGCTGACCTCTTACACCAAGGTTATTCATGTCGTTCACTGGCTGATTCGTTGAAACATTTTGAAGAACTCCATCACGCTGTGTTCCTGAGAATGACAGCCGGGCTGCAAATTTTTTGCTCAATGGTCCCGTGATGGAAGTTTTTGCCTGAACAAAACCATAATTACCATAACTCACTTCGAAGCTTGCACCGGGAAGAAAACTTGGCGCCTTTGTCTTTACGTTGAATGCTCCTGCAGTTGTGTTCTTTCCGAAAAGCGTTCCCTGGGGACCGCGCAAAACTTCGATCTGCTCTATATCTACGAAGTCAAGTGTAGTCGCCGCAGGACGAGCGTAATAAATCCCATCGACATAGAAGCCTACTCCAGGGTCGATCCCATCGTTTGTTAATCCGAATGTTGATCCCATCCCACGAATGTTCAGCGTGGTGTTGCGCGGGTTCGATGAGTATAGCTGTACCGTTGGAATAAGTTCTTTTACCCTGTTGACGTTAAACGCACCCGCATTCTCAACAGTCGGGCCACCAACAACTGCGATCGGAATTGGAACTTCCTGCGCAGTCTCACTTCTTCTCCGGGCTGTTACTACTACCTCAGACAAAACATTGTCAAGGTTTAGCACGATGTCGTAAGGCTCATCGATGAATTCAAAGATCTCCACTTCTTTAGATCTGAACCCAACAGAGCTAATCACGATAGTGAATGGAACTGTTCTTGATGTTTTCAAAGTAAATGCGCCATTCACATCGGTGATGGCATGGATGGATGTGTTTTTAATCACAACGGTTCCTCCGACTATCGGCGAGCCATCACTGTCAGTGATGGTTCCTTTTATTTCCTGCGCCCAAAGGGTGACCACGGACATGAGTACAAAGCCAAGGGATAAAAGTGTTTTCATATACGTTATTTAACTCTATCGATTTAATAGAGTTCGCAAATATATACTTCAAATACCTACTAAATCAATAGACTTTAAGTATTCTTGATTGATACGAATTCCTGAAGTGTAAAAACCGCGTTTCCTGCGATTTCAAAGGATTGCGGAAGATTAAAAAAACCATAAAGAATTTTTAATCTGCCTGTAAAATCATCACGAATCCACCTCCGGGAGCCAGCCAGACCGTCTCTCTCGTGGTGGGTTCGACTCGTTTTTCGATGATATTATAATCAGAGGCATATCGGTCTGCGTTCGCGCCGTCGATGGCGCCCCTAAGACTTGAAGAACCATTGAGAAAAGAGAAATTAACGTCTAATGACCTCGGTGTCCAGTTCGTCATGCCAGCCACGTACCACACATCACCACGCTTCCTGGCAACTATAATATATTCACCGAGCTTTCCGTCTAGAATAATTGTCTCATCCCAAACAGTGGGGATACTCCCGATCATTTCCATGAACGCCGGCTCCAGCAAACCCTGTGACGGGTTGCCTGAAAAAATCTGGATAGGACTTTCATACACGACGAACATCGCAGCCTGATGCATCCGCGTTCCCATCGACATCACTTTGTTCTGAATCGGCCTGAACGTTTCTTTCGTCGCGTTATCCAGAAGCCCCGGCTCGTAATCCATAGGGCCTGCCGTCATGCGAATAAAGGGTAGCAATAAATTATGATCCGGATGGGCCTTGTCACTCCAGATATTATACTCAGAGCCTAGCACACCTTCCCGCGTCACTGCATTTGGCCAGGTTCTTCCAAAACCAGCGGGCTTGAATCCCCCGTGAAACATTACCATAATTCCGGCGTCCGCACATGCTCTGGCCACCCGATGATAGAAGTTCACCATCACCTGATCATCCCGGTCCATGAAGTCGGTCATAATAAAGTCAACTCCCCATTTCTTGAATTGCATCAGTGCCGGCTCCAGCTGCCGGTCCAGCGTGGAGGCAAGCGTCCACATGCTAAGCGATATCCCTTTTGCTTTGGCATAAGTCGATATCTCGTCCATGCTTATATCGGGATTGATTTTGAAAAGATCTTTGTAATCGCTCCATCCCGCATCCATCATGATCCTGTCAAAGCCAAAACGCTTAGCCCAATCGATGTAAAATTTGTAGGTGGCTGTATTCACGCCG
>JAEYXN010000195.1 GCA_023431285.1 Bacteroidota bacterium | reverse complement strand
CGCGATCGTCGTCGCAGCAAAAAATAGCGCCAGGAATAACTTCATAAAAAGCTGTTACTGATCAAATAACGTCTACAAAGATAATTTTCTTATCATCATAATACCATCACGAATCGGAAGAAGTATGTTTTCCACCCGGTGATCCTGCTGAATCTTTCGGTTAAACTCCATGATCGCCACGGTATCCTTATCCAGTTTCGATTGAACGACGACCTTCCCGCTCCAAAGCACATTGTCAGCAAGAATGATACCGCCGGGTCTCACTTTGTCAATGACAAGGTCGAAATAACGGTCGTAATTCTCCTTATCGGCATCGATGAACACCAGATCGAACGTCTCATCAAGCTCCCCAATGATGCGGGTAGCGTCACCGATACGAAAATCAATCTGCTTCGAGAACGGAGACTCTGCGAAAGCAGATCTCACCCTTTGCTCAAGTTCTTCATTAACATCAATGGTGATCAGACGACCCTCGGGATGAAGACCCTCCGCGAGGCATAGCGCAGAATAACCAGTATAGGTTCCAATCTCAAGGATCACCCGTGGCTGCAACATCTGGCTGAACATCGCCAGAACCCTTCCCTGCAAGTGTCCCGATAACATCCGGGGCTTTAATACATTTGCATGCGTATCGCGATTCACCTTCCGGAGAAGGTCGCTTTCCGGAGTAGTGTGCTGCTCGGAGTATCGTTGTATCGCTTCGTCGATAAATTCCATTTCATCAGTCTTCGACACGAAGGTAGTGAACTCCTACGATTCAGGGATCATCGTCAGGTAGCTAAGCTTCCTTTCATTGAAGATGTCCTGTGCGATGTCCTGAAGTCTTATCGCACTCGCTTCATCAATCTGCTCGAAGATCTCTTCCAGTGTAGGAACCCTTCCGAAGTCGAGAACGCTTCTTCCCATCATCAGCATCAGACTAAGGTTATTCTCTTCTGACATGGCAAGCTGACCCTTGATCTGCTCTTTCATCGCGGAAAGCTTCCGGGGCGAAAGCGGTTTGTCAGTCAGCCTGGAGAGTTCTTTCTTCACTAATGCAATGCACTTGTCAAGCTGGCGTGGCTCGGTTCCAAAAAACACCGCGAACATACCGGTATCTGTATAAGGGATGTAATGCGCTTCGACAGAGTATACAAAACCATACTTCTCACGCAAGGCGAGATTAAGCTGTGAGTTCATTCCAGGTCCGCCGAGCATATTGACCAGCATGTACAGAGGAACCCGGTCCTCGTGCTTGATATGATAGGCATCGCGACCGATAGCACATTTTGCTTGCTTGACGTTCCGCCTGAGGATCGCCTCCGTAGGGCGGTAGTTATTAAAACGTTTACGCCTGCCGTTAAGGCACACATTGAAGAACCTTTCAAGATATTTCCGGGCGAGACGTTGAACTTCATCCTGCGATATATTGCCAACACACGAGAATACTATCCGTGAAGTGTTGATATGATTCTTGAAGAAGGAAACAAAGTCTTTCTTCCTGAAAGTGCGGATGGTCTCCTCGCGTCCCAGAATATTCATCCCCATTGGATGTTTGTTGTACACAACGGCTTCGAACTCATCCTGAAGCGAATCGTCCGGACTATCCTTATACATCGCCATCTCTTCGAGAATGACGCCACGCTCCTTCTCAAGCTCTTTCTCCGGAAACACTGAATGAAATGTGATATCGCTAAGCACATCTACAGCAAGCTCCAAATACTCCTTGCGTACAGATGCGTAAAAGGCAACTTTCTCTTTATCGGTATAGGCATTAAGCTCACCACCAACTGAGTCGAGGCTACTGATGATGTCGATGGTCTTCCTCTTCTTAGTGCCTTTAAAGGCCATGTGTTCCCAGAAGTGTGCGATACCCTGGTTGTCTGGATTCTCATCCCTGCTGCCGACGTCCAGTAATATGCCGCAGTGCACTATGGCTGTAGTCGGGATCCGTTGGTGTACAACGCGGATACCATTGGCTAACCTGAAAATTGAACGGTCTTTCATAAATGTCTTTTCTTAATACAATAACCGAGAAATCGGATGCCAGATTCACCAGGTTACAAAAATGTAAATCAGCGCATTCCGCGAACGGACAATCCCGCCCGCATTCGGTCGATCGGGGGATCAACCTTAGCGGATTTTACTATAATTAACAAACAAATCGCATGGCACAACTATTGCGAAATCGTCACCAGGAAGCATCTTTTCTTACAGATAATTCGAATTCTGCCGAAAATCAATGAAAGACTGCAATCCTGTTTCTTCAATTAATAAACGTTCCAAATCCTATGAAAAGTCAAAAAGTTAGGGCTTGCTTCACAATTAATTTTACCGACGACCAATACGAGCACGCCCGCTATTACATTGAAGATATGAAGCAGCATCCAAACCGCGTGTTTTGGAGAGGAAAAGAAGGAAAATCAGACGAAGAGCTCATCATTGAGCAGATTGCCCACAGAATTTTGTCTGGTTTTTATAATCGCGAACCGTACCAGGCGGGCAAGTACATCATGCGAATGGACAGCACCCTAAACCTCTAGACCCTCTCGAGAACTTTCGCAATCAGCTCATCCATCGTCTTTGACGGGTTGGGAAGGAACTCGTTTCGGATGCGGTTAGCCAGGATCGCGTTCACGCTGATCACTTCGTGGTCAAGCAGTCTACCCATTGCATAATAGGCGGCAGTTTCCATTTCGAAATTCGTCAGCCAGAAATTGTGCTCCTTGTTGTGATAGTAATTAAGGGCCTCCACCAGTTTCGGATACCGTATAGGGAGCCTGATTTCTCTTCCCTGGGGTGCATAAAAGCCGGGGGAAGTCACGGTATTCCCGGGAACCATATCGAAAGCAATCTGTTTTGCCAGGCGCTCGGAGCCACTGACAACGTAAGGTGTGAATGCAAGGCCCGCCTGACTGCGGATGTCTTCCGCTACCCGTGCCTCAAACTCCGTCTGGGGAAGGGTGTAGAAGTTCATCAGATTATCGAACCCAATCCCATAATTCGACACCAGGTGCGCCCCCAGCTCAATATCCTCCTGCAAAGCCCCCGACGTCCCAACACGAATAATCTTGAGTTTCTTCCTTTTCTCCTTTAGCTGACGGGTTTTGAAATCAATGTTCACGAGGGCATCCAGCTCAGTGAGGAAGATCTCGATGTTGTCCGTCCCGATACCGGTGCTCATCACGGTGATGCGCTTTCCATTGTACATCCCGACGCAAGTGATGAACTCGCGCTGGTTCATTTCGAACTCGATATCCTCGAAATGCTTGCAAACCTGGAAAACGCGGTTTGGATCACCGACTGCTATGACTGTATCGCCAATGTGCTTCGGCTTAAGGTTCAGGTGATAGATACTTCCGTCTTTCTGGAAAATCAGATCGGCAGGAGATAACTTGGTCATGATGAAATCAAGTTAAATAACCGGACAGCCATAATTACATCATTCTTTCATGATGCTTCCAGGATGTCAGGTATTGACCTTTTGTGCAGGATTTCCAAATACAGTCTCACCCGCCTTGACTGGCCGTACAACGACTGAACCGGCACCGACACGGGCTCCCTTTTCGAGGGTCACCCCTCCTACAATCGTCACTCCGGCCCCGATAAACACCTCATCCTCTATGATCACGCCCGGACTGATGATACTCCCTGCGCCAATCTGCACAAAATTTCCAATCTGACAATCTACTCCGACAATTGCCCCCGCATGGATCAGGCAGTGTTGTCCAATAGTCGCCCCAGCCCCGATCTTTGCGCCCTGATCCACAAAGTTCCCATATCCGATAGAGGCAGAAACAGCAATTATGGATGATTTATGTACCGCGTTGACCGGTTGAACATGCCGGACCTCATTCAGCATCTTCACAAGCGATTTACGGACTTTGTTATCATCGGTAGCCACAAAAGCTTCGCACTTCTTGCCGATCAACTTCAGAAACCCGTCGTCGTCGGTGCTTCCCATCACAGTGACCGTGTCGATCTCTTTGTTGTGTTGCTTCTTATCGTCATCGAGAAAACAATACACTGTGTTACCGTTTCCTTCGAAAATTTCTTTTGCTTCACGGCCAATCGCATTGGCGCCGAAGATGATTACCGGATTATCCATAAGTTTTGCGCAAAGGTATTTTTCCTTGCAGGATGGAACAAGCCTCGGGCTTTAAAAGATCCTTTCTATGACGCGGCCCGCATACACGTTCTTGTAGCACAGCAACATCACAAGGAAAGGCAGAAAGGCGACACGGTATCGCGACAGGCTTCCGAAATTCGGAGCAGAGAGCGCCAGGAAGATGCATAGAGCGGTGCAATACAGGATCACCAGAAACGCTTCATGCGAAAGGCGATTCTTCTTCGATAAAACCGAAACGAGAGCCGAGATGGTCAGGAACACAAGCAATAAATTTTCGAGCGCCGCAAGAAGACCTGTAGCGCTGGTGCTCTCCCAGATAAATGGTCGATACAACCCCGACACCAGTGCCAATGGCGCGTTAATGATCATGCTCACTACATCAGGAGTCAGATGATGAAATGTGATCGCATCGCCAGGGCCCGACAGTGCAATGAATGCGTCGTGGGTATCTACGACAACCTGAAAAAAAATGGAAGGGTGGAAGTTCGGATGGAATGTTCCTGCCATGACTAATGGAAGGAGCATTATTGCAAACCAGATTCCTCCTCTCCCCAATGCGTTGACCTTTGATAAATGACTACGCACAAATCTTTCATAAATGACGTCAGCCACAACAATCGGAAGAAGAACGATCAGATAATAATATTTGAGACTCCAAAGCATTAAGGTAGCAACAACCAGTATGGCATATCCGGGAAGAGAAACATGAACGCGATTCCTGATCCGCAGAAAACATCGGACAATAAAACAAATGGTCGCGAAAGCAATACTTTCCTTGATGAATCCCGACGACCAGAACACGACAGAAGGAAAGAACAGAAATGAAAACGCTGCGGCGGATCGAATACCCGGAATAGCAGCGACCACTTCCTTCACCAGTCCCCACGTTGCGATAAAGGAGATGAAGGAAAACCACGCCGATATCATCCAATAGTTTCCGGATGTCATCAGATGGAACACACTTCCGATCTTGGTGAGAGCAATCGCGCGAGGCTCCTGAACAGTCAGGTGTCTTAGCACACTGCTGTTCTCCCCATCACGCAGGAAAGAAAGAAAGCCGTTAAGGTCCCGTCTCGCGAATTCGGCCAGCGTCTGAGAGTCGTTGAAATAAGCAATGGTATCTCCGAGGCCGTAATATTCGAAATACATAAACCCTAAAGC
>JAEYXN010000127.1 GCA_023431285.1 Bacteroidota bacterium | reverse complement strand
GGTATGTGACGTGTTTCAGGTGTTGTCTTAAGTTCGTCCATTACTTCCCACCCGCTCTTCACAGGCAACTGGATGTCTAACAAAATGCCAACCGGCATGAATTGTTTGGCCAGAGGTACGGCTTCATCTCCACGGACGGACACGATTCCTTTGTATCCTTTCTTCCTCGTATATTCCAGCAGTGACTTTGCGAAGTTTGTATCGTCTTCTACAATGAGGATCGTTCTGTCATCGCGGTGGATCTCTCCCCGGTCATCAGGGATATTCTGAGGAATAGTAGTGCTGATATATTTTTCCCTTCCAACTTTAAGAGACCCATTTGGCTGAGCTACCGGGGTAGGGTAGACGTCATCGGCAGCCTTCGATTTAGCTTCCCTTGCATCAGCCTCCCGGGACGCCTGGAGCGTTTCCCTGTCAGCTGGAATTGTCACCGTGAATTCGCTGCCTTTCCCTTGTTCGCTCTTTAAAGTGATTTCTCCACCGAGCAGTTTCGCCAACTCACGACTGATCGACAAACCAAGCCCGGTTCCTCCATACTTCCTTCTCGTCGACCCATCTGCCTGTTGGAAAGCATCAAAGACGATCGCGTGCTTTTCTTTCGGAATGCCAATACCGGTGTCGTTTACGCTGATTGATACAAACCCGTTTCGCTTATGTTTTGAGATAGTCAGAGCGACATGTCCTTCAGAGGTAAATTTCAATGCATTCGACAACAGATTCCGCACAATCTGATGTAAGCGCATTTTATCGGTGTCTATAATCTGAGGCACGTTGTCATCAATCGCCGTCTTGAACTCGATATTTTTTTCAGAGGCTACCGGTCCGAACATTGACCGCATGTCACTTACCATTTCATTGAGTGAAACCGCCTGGAATTCAAGGCTCATCTTGCCGGCCTCAATTTTTGATAGGTCAAGAATTTCATCAATCAATGACAACAAGCCATTGCCGGAGCTCTGGATCACTTTGGCATATTCGATCTGATCGGCAGTGAGATTCTTTTCCTGATTCTCCGACATCAATCGCGACAACAAAAGAATCGAGTTCAATGGTGTCCTAAGTTCGTGCGACATGTTCGCAAGGAACTCTGATTTGTATTTCGTCGTCTGCGCGAGTTGATCGGCCTTTGCCTGGATCTCAAGATTTCTTTCCGAGATCATCTGATTCCTTTCTTCGAGAAGGCGGCTTCGTTCTTCAAGCTCCTGGTTCGCTTGTTTTAGTTCTTCCTGCTGTACTTTTAACTCTTCTTCGGAAGCCTGTAGCTTCTCGGCCTGTACCTCTAACTCGCTGTTCAGATTCTCCAATTCCGAATGCTGTGACTTCAGCTCTTCAGCCTGCGACTGTGTTTCTTCAAAAAGCTCCTGTAATCTTCTGCGATTCTGAGCCGTCGCTATTGCAATGCCGATGTTATGTGCTGCGACGGTAAGGAATTCGCGTTGCTGAGATGTGAAGCCGGAAACACTCGCAAACTCCACCGCTCCTTTTACGGTATGGCCATCGAAAATCGGAACGGCTATTACATGACGCGGTCGTACTTCGCCTGTAGTAAAGGAGATGATAAGATTGTCCTGAGGGATGTCTTTTATTTCAACTGGTTTCCGTGTGGCGATGCACTGACCAATGATACCTTCGTTTAACTGAATCGTTTTTCTTTGTTCAGGGATGGCATGTGCATACCCGGACGCAAAACGCAGCTGATTATTTTCAAGGATGTATAACGCTCCAACATTGCTTTCCGTGTACGATGAAAGATTTTGGACGACATCAGCTGCCAATGCTTCAATTGATTTTTCGCCGATCATTACATCGTTCAGACCCGCAAGTCCTGTCTGCAACCATTCTTTCTCCGACAACAAAGTGAATGAGTATTGGAGCGACTCCGCCATCCTGTTCAAGGAACCTGATACGCTTCCCAGGGCATCGCTCTGCTGATCATTGACTCGTATCTCATAATTTCCCTGCGCAACCTTGTCGGCAATTCCCCGGATAATGTCTATCCGGTTCGAAATTTCTTTGTCTTTTTGTTCGAGCTCATTCTGAAGTTTCATCCTTTCTTCAAAATCGCTTCGCACTCGTGTATAGAAGAGGACAGTGATGAGCAGCGCTATCATTGCAGCTGATATAATCAATGGCGGAGTATATGAAGCGAATCGATTCATCGTCTCTGTTCGTTCTGCAAGAATTTCGATTTCTTTAGTTTCAATTTGCCGGATCGTATTCCGTACCTTCACCATGATTTCACGGCCTGCTTCCAATTGCGCTTTTGGTATTTCTTCGCCATGGCTCTTCTGCTCGATTCCCATGTCAAGGTATTTGAATCTCTCCTCCATGAGACTTTTGAGTGTTGTCATGGAAACCTCCTGTTCCTGATTTTCGGTTACCAATGAATCTGCGGTTGCTAATGCTTCATAAGCGCGTATTCTCGCGTCGCGGTATGGAGAAAGAAACTGGTCGTCGTTTGTAAGAAGGAAACCTCGTTGTCCCGTCTCTGCATCGATCAATGCAGTGCGTACTTCTCTTACTGAAGAGATCACCTGGTTAGTGTGACTTACAAGGTCGGCACTCGTCAGCAGGTTCATGATGCTGACATAAGATGCGACCGAAGTGATGATGAGGATAAGCAACGAGGCACTGAAACCGACAAGTAGGTTTCTCTTGAAATTGCTCTTCATACTTTATTCGTTATCGTCGTTCCTGGATTGTGTTTCACTGGAAGTACTATGGTAAAAGTGGCGCCCTGGTTCTCAACTCCCGCAGCGGCGATTATTCCATCATGTCTCTCAACGACTTTCTTTACTATCGAAAGTCCAATTCCTGTTCCTTCATAAGTACCTCTGTCGTTGAGGCGCTGGAAAATATCGAAGATCTGATGACGGAACTCATTACTGAATCCAATGCCGTTGTCCTGAATGGAGATGCGGCAATATTTTCCATCGTCCGATTCTTCAGCACTAAACGATTTCTCACTTACCAGTTCTCCCCAGATGCGAATAGCGCACTTTACACCAGGACGCGCAAATTTTATCGCGTTGCTGATGAGGTTCTGAAACACCTGGCGGAACTGAAAGGATATTGCTTCAACCTGCGGCAAGGGAGAAACTTCAATATTACATTGACCCCCTTCCTTCTGGATCTCGAGATCGCCAAGGACCTCGGCAACAACTTTGTTGAGATCGACAGGCATAAAAACATCGTCGGCAAAGATCTTCGAGTAGTCCAGCAGGTCACGGATGAGACCTCGTAGACGCCCCGCTGAATCCGCAATTCTTTTCAGATCCGTTGTCAGTTTCTCGTGATCGTCAAGATGTCTTTCCAATGCCAAATGGCTGAATGTCTGAATTTTTCTAAGAGGCTCCTGTAAATCGTGGGACGCCACAAACGCAAATTGCTGTAGCTCTCTGTTGCTCTGCTCAAGCCTTTGGTTCGCCGCAAGGAGTTGCTTTGTTCTTTCGTGAACCTTCTTTTCCAGGAAATTCTCCGCCTTCTTGCGCAGCTCTATCTCGTTCCTCAACTGCTTTTCCATTTCCTGCAACTCCCGGGTTTGTTCTGAAAGACGATAAAACGTCTTTACCTTAAGGATCAGGATGTCTGGATCGAAAGGTTTCGTCACATAGTCCATCCCTCCCGATGAATAGCCCTTCGTGATGAATTTTTTGTGCGTGTTCACCGCCGACAGAAAGATGATCGGAATATCTTTCGACTTGCTGTACCCGGAGATTGCCTCAGCAACTTCAAATCCATCCATATCCGGCATCTGCACGTCTAGGATGATGAGCGAGTAATGTTGTTTTAGAATCTTCCTCAGGGCCTCTTCACCAGACAAAGCTGTATCCACCTGAAAGTTGTGGAGGGAAAGCAGGGACTTTAGACTGAAGATATTCTGTTGGTTGTCGTCAACAATCAATATCATTGCGGCGCATCATGTTGATTTCTCTAAGGAGACAAAGTAAATACTTTTAGGTTCACTTCACATTGGCATGAGTTTTTATATCGCTCGATTATTTTTTGCCGCGCGAATTTGGGCAAGAGATACGCCACAAACGCACCTTGACAACTGAAGTTTAGCCTATGCGGTGCTGAAACCTAAGCAGAAGGATAAGACTACGGTGGTGACCTAGATATCGGAGCGTTGAAGCTTCCAATAGCTGATGTAATTAAAAACGAAGGTCCATCCCACTACAATCAGCAGGGTGGAAATGCTGACATAATCGCGGATTTCCTGAAGCGCGTACCGCGGAAATGGTATGTCAATCAGATCCCAGATCGACTGCATAGGAAAAAATTGAATAATCCCGGGAGCGAAATCGTCTATGTTGGCCTTGATGATGGCCTCGATCATCTGCGACAGAAGTAAAAGGATGATGGTCAATCCCGATCGTTGGATCAACATCCCGAGCATCAACGCATACGAAAGGAAAAAGAAGATCTCCAGGAAATAGGCGACAAAGAATTCCATGTCCGTAAACATCTGTGACACCTGAATTGATGGGCTGTAGATCATTCCGGTGATGAGACCGATGACAAAAATCATCGTCACGCTCATCAGAGTCAACAGCAAATTGGTGAGTATCTTGGATGCAAGAAACTCTCCGCGGCTCAAACCGTCAATGATATTCTGACGGATCGTGCGATAGGTAAATTCATTCGTGATAGATATTACCACCATAATAGCCAATACAACCTTCAACAGTCCGCCTACCCATATCAGATTCATCCAGACATCCGGGAAATGGTAGAGGGGAATACGGTTGATGTTCACGTCATTTCCAAACTTCTCGAATGTCCGCGCAATCCACTTAAGAAACTCCATGCCACTCGCGGCTCCAAACCCCAGTGTAACAAAATAAAGCCCGCACACTATCCAGAAGGTGCGGTAGCTGGTCATTTTTTTTAAATCTATTTTGAGAAGATCGAGATACATATCAGTGAGTTTCGGAGAGGATTTCCAGGAACATTTTTTCCAGACTTTTCTTGCGTGTAACCAGGTGATTGGCAACGATGCCTCTGTCGAACAGGTAGTGGTTCAGTTGGGTGCTGTGGAAACCATCTTTCAATGAAACAACGAAGGTGCCATTATCCTGCGCCATAGACGACGTTCCGGTAAATGTCATTAAGATCTGCTGGAGGTCCGGTGAGTCGGCATTTACCTCTACGGTCTCAGCT
>JAEYXN010000073.1 GCA_023431285.1 Bacteroidota bacterium | reverse complement strand
GTTACGAGCTATTACCTCGCAAATGCGGAAGAAATTCAAATCAAAATGGCACAGGGTGCGAAACCTGGTGAGGGAGGTCAGCTTCCCGGCCATAAGGTAGACGAATGGATCGGACGAGTCAGACACTCCACACCTGGTGTTGGATTGATCTCTCCTCCACCGCACCACGATATTTATTCAATAGAAGATCTGGCGCAACTCATCTACGATTTAAAGAACGCTAACCGTCAGGCGCGCATCAATGTGAAGCTGGTGTCTCAGGCCGGGGTAGGAACAGTTGCAGCTGGTGTAGCAAAAGCGAAAGCAGACGCAATTTTGATTTCAGGTGCTGATGGAGGAACCGGTGCGTCACCATTAAGCTCGGTGCGCCATGCCGGACTTCCATGGGAGCTTGGTCTTGCCGAGGCGCATCAAACCCTTGTGAAGAATAATCTTCGCAGCAGAGTGACTCTTCAGACTGACGGTCAGATCCGCACAGGACGTGATATTGCCATTGCCGCAATGCTTGGCGCGGAAGAATGGGGTGTTGCAACGGCTGCCCTGGTGGTTGAGGGATGTATCATGATGAGAAAATGTCATCTCAACACCTGTCCCGTGGGTATTGCCACGCAGGATTCCGAACTGAGAAAACTTTTCACCGGTAATCCTGATCACGTAGTTAACTTCTTCACTTTCCTGGCGCAGGATCTTCGGGAGATCATGGCCGAGCTTGGCTTTAGAACTGTGAATGAAATGGTAGGTCGTGGCGACCTGCTAAGAGTAAGAAAAGATATCGATCACTGGAAGATCAAGAAACTTGACCTTTCGCCTATCCTCCACGTTGAGCCGGGTAGTGAGTACGTTGGATTGTACAAGCAGATCGAGCAAGACTTCGAATTGGAGAAGGTCCTTGACTGGAAACTTGTTGAAGCTGCGCGGCCAAGTCTTGATGAGTGCGAACCTGTTCAGGAGAAGTTTCTTATCAAGAATACGGATCGTTCTGTCGGTGCGCTCTTATCGAACGAAATTTCGAAAAAATACAAAGGCGCGGGACTTCCCGAGGATACTATACACTTCCAATTCAAAGGGTCTGCCGGTCAAAGTTTTGCGACCTTCGTTGCTCCGGGTGTGACCTTTGAACTTGAAGGGGAGGCTAATGACTACTTCGGAAAAGGTTTATCCGGAGGAAAGCTGATCATCTATCCTGACAAGGAAGCTTCATTCAAACCTGAAGACAATATCATCATCGGAAACGTTGCGTTCTACGGTGCGACGAAAGGTGAAGCATACATTCGCGGACAGGCTGGTGAGCGTTTCTGCGTGAGAAATTCAGGTGTCACTGCAGTCGTAGAAGGGGTGGGAGACCACGCCTGCGAATACATGACGGGTGGACGTGTCGTTGTACTTGGCCGCACAGGTAAAAACTTCGCGGCAGGTATGAGCGGAGGTATTGCCTATGTTTTTGATCCGGAACACAATCTTGAAAAACTCTGCAACCGCGAAATGGTGGAGCTTGAAACGATGGAGCCCGGGGACAAAGCAGAAGTGAAAGCAATGATCGAAAAACACTTCAAGTATACTGGAAGTGATCCGGCTGAATGGATTCTTGAAAACTGGGAAGTCGCTTCTGAGCTTTTCGTGAAAGTGATGCCTCAGGATTACAAAGCGGTCCTTCTTAAGCAGAAGAAAAGCAGCAAGCCCACTGCTTCTGTGAAGGATGCTCCAACCGCGAAGATCAAGTAAATAGAAAGACGAACTACAACATGACCAATAATTACGATGGGACAGATTGACGGCTTTATGAAGTTCAACCGCGAAATGCCAAAGTCGCGGGACCCAAAGGAGAGACTAAAGGATTATAAAGAGGTATACACACCGCTTGAAAAGGAAAAGGTAAAACAACAGGCTGCGCGCTGCATGGACTGTGGCGTTCCTTTCTGTCACAACGGGTGCCCTCTCGGGAATGTTATTCCTGATTTCAACGACGCTGTTTACAATGGTAAGTGGGAAGAAGCGATTAAGATTCTTAGCAGCACTAATAACTTCCCTGAATTTACAGGACGGATTTGTCCTGCACCTTGTGAAGCAAGCTGCGTGCTGAGTATCAACAATAGTCCGGTAACTATTGAATACATCGAGAAGACTATCGCGGAACAGGCGTGGGAGAAAGGTTATATCAAACCGAATCCGCCTAAGACGCGCACCGGAAAAAGAGTAGCCATTGTGGGCTCCGGTCCCGCAGGTCTGGCAGCGGCCGCACAACTTAATAAGGCAGGCCATTGGGTCACGGTTTTTGAAAGAAGTGACCGGATTGGTGGACTGCTGCGCTATGGTATTCCTGACTTCAAGTTGGAGAAAAATGTCCTCGACCGACGCATCCGACTGATGGAGCAGGAAGGGATCATCTTTCGTACGAATGCGCATGTTGGAGTAAACATAAGCGCAAATCACCTCAAGAGTGAATTTGACGCAGTGGTGGTTTGTGGTGGTGCATCTGCTCCAAGAGATCTGCCAATTCCTGGAAGAGATTTCAAAGGTGTCCACTTCGCGATGGATTTCCTTTCTCAACAAAATAAACGTGTCGCCGGCGATCGGATATTTTCAGGAGAAATTCTCGCAAGTAATAAGAATGTCCTTGTGATCGGCGGCGGTGATACAGGCTCTGACTGTGTAGGTACATCCAACCGCCACGGAGCAAAGTCTGTCACTCAGATCGAACTACTCGCAAAACCTCCGTTGAAACGTGATGACGCTTCTAATCCATGGCCTCTCTGGCCGATGGTGCTGATGACTTCATCGTCTCATGAGGAAGGTGTTGAGCGTCAATGGGCAATCCTGACAAAAGAATTTGTCGGAGACGTCAACGGCCGTCTCACCGGTTTGAAAGTGGTAGACATCAAGTGGGGAGTCAATGCTCAGGGAAAGATGGGCTTCGAGGAAATCGCAGGCACAGAACGCGTGCTTCCTTGTGAACTGGCATTGCTGGCGATTGGCTTCGTCGGTGCGGAAAAAGGTGGACTGGTCGAAGAGTTGAAGCTGGAACTAGATGAACGGGGAAATATCAAATCGACTAATTACATGACTTCTGAGGAAGGAGTATTTGCCGCTGGTGACATGCGCCGCGGTCAGTCTCTGGTGGTTTGGGCAATTTCCGAAGGCCGTGAAGCCGCGCGCTCGGTAGATGTATGGCTAATGGGAGAATCACACCTTGAAACAAAGGATGAATCATTCATCCATATCGAACAAGATTAACATTACCTCTCTGTAAGTCCTCTCCGGAAGGAGAGAGGTCAAAAGCCTTCCCTTGTGGGAGGCTTTTGTTTTTGGTGCCGATTGAACGATCCGGGGTCTTCCCCTGTTAATGAGATTCGAAAGAAATATTAATTTTAGAGCCAAATTCAGTAAAAGTGTCAGGAAAAGCTGTAAAAGTGGGAACCGTGCAAATGACTTGCTCGGCCAACCCTGAAGAGAATCTCCAAAAGGCCATCGCGAAGATTCGTGAGGCTGCCGCCAATGGTGCGCAAATCATTTGCCTGCAGGAGCTTTTTCGATCTTTATATTTTTGCGACGTAGAGGATTACGAGAACTTCAATCTTGCCGAGGCGATCCCGGGTCCATCCACTGATGCACTCAGTGTGGTGGCGAAGGAACTTGGCGTAGTGATTATTGCCTCACTTTTTGAAAAAAGAACGGAGGGTCTATATCACAATACCACGGCAGTGATAGACGCAGACGGGTCTTATCTTGGTAAGTACCGTAAAATGCATATTCCTGACGATCCCGCATACTATGAGAAGTTCTATTTCACTCCGGGAGATTTGGGATACAAGGTGTTCAAGACAAAGTTCGCTACTATTGGTGTTTTGATTTGCTGGGATCAGTGGTATCCTGAAGGAGCAAGAATAACTTCATTGATGGGAGCAGAAATACTCTTTTATCCGACAGCGATCGGATGGGCTACCTCGCAGGATGAAGACACAAATTCAGAACAGTTTAATGCGTGGCAGACGATTCAGCGCAGTCACGCTGTCGCTAATGGTGTCCATGTTGTGAGCGTGAACCGTGTGGGCTTTGAACAGGATGGTGCTATGAAATTCTGGGGTGGTTCGTTCATTGCAAATCCGTTTGGCCGTGTTCTCTATCAGGCATCACACGACAAGGAAGAAGTAAATGTTCTTGAAATTGATCTGAAAAAAACCGACAGGTATAGAACACACTGGCCATTCCTCCGCGATAGAAGAATCGATTCATACGCGCCGATCACAAAGCGATACATCGACGAATAATTATTTCAAATCCGCGTAATCGGGAAAGGTACTTAGGCTTTTCCCTCCTTCCTAACAATACAAATTATGCAAGACGGTTCTGCATCGCCTCAGCTCGGAGAACAAACAAAATCTCCGAAGGATATGGGATATTTTTTTCCCGCGGAGTTCGCCCGTCAGTCCGCGATGTGGCTAAGTTGGCCCCATAAAGAAGCATCATGGCCCGGCAAGATCGCGACGATCTATCCCGTCTATGCAAGGTTCATCAAACTTGTAAGTGAGGGACAGAAAGTGAACATCAACGTTGTGGATGAGGAGATGAAAGTAAAAGCCCTCGGATATCTTCACGATGAAAAAGCGAATCTGGATAACGTAAATTTCTTTATCCATCCTACGAACGATGCGTGGTGCCGCGACCATGGACCGGCGTTCCTCATCAACCCTCTTGCTAACAATAAGAAAGTAATTGTTGACTGGGGATACAATGCCTGGGGTGGTAAGTATCCACCGTTTGATCTGGATGACATCATCCCTACTCGAATTGCGGAGTATTATGGCATTCCGGTTTTCAATCCAGGGATCGTCATGGAAGGGGGATCGGTTGAGTTCAACGGAAGAGGGACGCTTCTGACGACGACATCGTGTCTGTTGAATGAAAATAGAAACCCTCAACTTAATCAGAGTCAAATTGAGCAGTATTTGATCAACTACTACGGGGTGGAAAACATTCTTTGGCTCGGTGATGGTATAGTCGGCGATGATACAGATGGTCATATTGACGACATCACGCGTTTCGTGAATGAAGACACTGTCGTGACTGTCATAGAAGCGAAAAAGTCCGATGAAAATTACAAGCCATTACAGGAGAATCTGCGATCGCTTAAAAAGATGCGATTGGAAAATGGAAAGCAACTGAATGTTGTGGAGCTTCCGATGCCTTCGCCTGTGATACATGAAGATATGCGTCTGCCTGCATCATATGCGAACTTCTATATTTCTAATGACTATGTCGTCGTGCCGACGTTCCGCGATGCGAACGATGACCGTGCGCTGGAAATTTTACAGCAATGCTTTCCGACTCGCAGAGTTGTAGGCCTTGACTCGGTTGACATTATATGGGGTCTTGGTTCATTTCATTGCTTGTCCCAGCAAGAACCTGAGGTCTAGAAGCGATGTCGAATGGAGGGAGTGATACATTGGTGTAGTGGGACATCCCATTCGTCTGCATCTGAGATTCTGTCAACTCCTTCAAACATCGACAGGCCTATGCGCTGACATTCAGGCGTGCATTCTTTTAAGAATCTATCGTAAAAACCTTTTCCGTATCCAACCCTCTGACCTTGCATATCAAAACACAGCAGCGGGACAAGGACCATGTCTATTTCTAACGACTCAATTTTTTCTCCGAGGGCAGGCTCAGGAATTCCCCAATGGTTTGGAGTGAGAGGATCATTTTCTTCCAGGGAATAATGTTCAATGATGTTTTGTCCTGCCACCATCCGGGGAATGACGATTGATACAGAAGGATAGTTTCTCCTGACGCCATCAATAATCATCCATGTATCGGGTTCTTTGTTTTTTGGTATGGGGAGGAACACGTGAAGAAACCCGATACCGGAAAGATCAATCTCCTGAAAAAAAATGGAGGCAATCTTCGTGCTCCGGACACTCACTTCGGTGTCTGACAGAGTGCGTCGTTCCTCCAGGAATTGTGACCTAAGCTGGTTCTTGTTCATGATTCTCTCATGCAAAGATAGAACTTCAGAGCAAGGGCTTGATATGTTTTTAGGTGGGCTGCTGAACTCCCCACATGGTCGATATACAAGTTTCTTTCCGGAAATGATTCGTAGTGAACCTCAGCGTACTTCGCTTTTCTAGTGATTCCTTTGTGGCTCTCAAATGCTTTTGAAGACGCTCATCAGTTGTGACTGAAGTACCACTCCAGAATTGGTCCAGCGAGGCTGATTTAAAATAGCCTATAACCTAAAACGGCCCTTACGGGCCGCTTTTGTGGGAGTTGAGGGATTCGAACCCCCGACCCTCCCGGTAAATCCTTTGTGATTTCTCAAATGCTTTTGAAGGCGTTCTTCGAGTTTGACTGAAGTGTGACCAATGTAAAATTGGTCCAGCGAAGCTGAGTATAAAATGTACATGTGGAATAACATACA
>JAEYXN010000054.1 GCA_023431285.1 Bacteroidota bacterium | reverse complement strand
CTTCAATACGATACCTCAACCGCCTGACCAGTCACACGGCCGACAGGCTGCCCCATCAACCCAACCATCAACGCAATTAGATTCTTCGCTCATTCTCCAGATTCTCCTTAGCTTCGCGCCTGTACATCGACCTGACAAGAATGACCAACCTGTATAAACTGATTTGCACTGACATTGACGGCACTCTGCTTGACCATCGCCGTGAGCTTTCTGATTTGACAATCGAAACGTTTCGCTCGTTGCCTGAGGAGGTTCATATCGTCCTCGCGTCTTCGCGGATGCCTTCAGCGATGACGCACCTGCTGCATCAGATGGGAAGAACCAAAGGTCATATGATCTGCTATAATGGTGGCTACATCATTCATTACAACGGCCCCGATGAACGTCATGAGGCTATTCACTCAACCTTCATTCCCGCTGATGTCTGCGAAGGAATTGCTGCACTCACATCCGGAACTGGGATCCATGTCAGTCTGTATTTTGAAGACCAGTGGTTTGCTCCTGAATGGGATTATTGGTCCGAAAGAGAAGCACGCATCACAAAAGTGCAGCCGGTGATAACCGATATCAATGAAGTGATAGAAACGTGGAAGGAAAAAAAACTCGGCGGCCACAAGGTAATGTGCATGGGCGATGAGCAGGAGATTGAAAAGATGGAGGTGCAGCTGAATGAAAAGTTCGGCGAACAAATACATGTCTACCGGTCAAGGCCAACTTATCTTGAACTCGCACCGAAGGCGATGTCGAAAGGATCCGGGCTGGAGCTTCTGCTGAAGGACCGTATCGGAATGGCAATTGATGAAGTGATCGCTTTCGGAGATAACTATAATGATATCGAATTATTAAAAACTGCGGGCAAAGGTGTCGCAGTCGCGAATGCACGTCCTGAGGTGCTGGAGGTAGCTGATGAAGTTACTGGCATCAGCAAGGAAGATGGTGTCGCACATACGATAAAGAAGTATTTCGTCCGGTAGTATTGATCATTTAAGCAAATCCATTGCTCTGATCAGAAACGGTCGTTGATTCTGGTTGATCTTACGCATCGCGGTGTCAAAGTCAAACCACGCTGCGCGGTCTGCCTCAGGAAATTCAACGTATCGACCGGATCGTAAGGGCCATTCCAGGGAAAATGTGTTACTCTTAATTCCATCGTCTTCATTCCATTTTCCCTCGAATACCCATGCATGAATAATCTTTCCGCTTTTCATTTTGATGGAACCAATACGGGTGAGCTCTCCGCGAACGGGAAGACCAGTCTCTTCCCCGAATTCCCTGCGCGCAGCGGCTTCCAGTTCTTCATTATCATTGACAAGGCCTTTTGGGATAGTCCATGCTTCCAGATCCTTTCTTGCAAAGAAGGGTCCGCCAGGGTGAACGAGAAAGAACTCAATGCTGGCATTCTTTCGTCGATACATCAAGAGTCCCGCCGATTGCTGAGGCATTTGCGAAAGTGCTAACGAATAGGTTTGCTTTCCTTTTCTTCTTTGCCTTTTGCATCATCACCCAGAAGCATTCCCCAGGGAGCAAGTTCCGGAACATTGTCGAAAATAACTTTTAGGGTAGCCACGGCTGGAATAGCGAGAAACATACCGCCCACACCGCAAAGTGTCCCGCCGACAACAACGCCAATGATCGTTACCAATGCATTGATCCGCACTTTGTTTCCAACAATCATTGGGATAAGAAAATTATTGTCGATGAACTGAACTACCGCGAGAACCACCGCCACCCATATTGCGTCAGTGATATCTTCCGATGTGACAATAGTGATAAGAATGGCAAAAATGTTGGCGATCAACATTCCAATGTATGGGATAAGATTAAGGATCGCGGCAACGAGTGCAAGAAACACCGGATATTTTATCCCAAGAATCAGAAAGCCTATAGTGTTAAGAGCGAAGACGATGCTCATGTCGATGAACAAACCAAGAATGTAGTCGCGGCCGATGGTGCGTGCCTGGTATAATACACCACCAACATGTTCAGGATCGGCATTCTTGAAAACACTGATGAAGAATTTCTTGATGAGATCCTTGTAAAAAAGGATCAGGAATGTGTAAACCGGCAGAAAGATAACGTAGGAGAGACTCTCTGTAATTGTGCTGAACGTCTTGCCGACAATTCCGGCGCCGGAGCTCTTCATGTTTTCAGCCGTGTCGTTCAAATATTTATTCTGGCTCTGCTTACTAATGTTAAACTTATCGTCAATCCATCGCTGCAAGTCCTGGGCGAGGGCGGCTAGTCGCTCTTTAATTGTTTCGATGTCTTCGAGAAAATTCGAGATCTGACGAGACAGGAAGTAGATGATCAGCGCTATGACGGTTAATGCAATGACAATCGACACCAGAATAGAAACCACCTTCGGCAGACGAATTTTCCTTTGGAGAAAATTCGTTACGGGCAGCAACAATGTGGCCAGGAGGATTGAAAAAAACAAAGGCACCAGAATGCCCTGTCCAAGGTAAACGATATAGGCGAGTAACGTGATGGAGACCAGGTTCAGACTGATCTTTACATATAAAGGGAGTTGGGCCGGGATGTTCATAATAGTTTAAGGGAGATTGCCATCTGCCCTTAATCCTATAAACTAATACCAGCCCCCCGTTCCCTAGTATAGAAAGCGTTTCAGGATCGACTCAATTTCCTTATAGAACAACTCCTCATTTCCGCTCGAAAGAGACGCACTCCCCGTTTCGCGTATCAGATTGATAAGCGGAGCGTAATGAGCCACATTCACAGGATTGATCAGCATCTCCTTAAGATCATGTTTAATCAGTTCAAGCTTAACATTGTTGAGCTCGCGAACGCGATAGCTGCCGGATAAGTATTCAAGAAGGAATCGTTCATCAAGAAAGTCTTTAATGAGATCGTTTCGCATTTTCCGTATCAGGTCGACAATAGTTTCTTCCGACCAGGGGACGGTATCAGT
>JAEYXN010000260.1 GCA_023431285.1 Bacteroidota bacterium | reverse complement strand
CCATAGCCCATATGTTGGAATGGGTAATAACCCTGTTCGTTACATTGATCCTCGCGGTGATACAATAATTGTTTTGAACGCGCAGAATTCTGTTAAAGGAGCTGGACACGCTGCCGTTCTAATTGGGAATGACACAGATGGTTATAAGCTTTATTCTAAGAATGGAACGGCATCGTCGCGATCCACGAATGAAGGTGAAGGGGTGTCAAGTTCTTCGGGCGAAAGCACGGATGATGATGAAGGAGTACCATTCAAATCGTTAGAAGAATTTGCTAATAGTAAGTACAATCAAGATGAAGATGGGAATCAATACTATACTCGGGGGTATTTAATTCCCTCCGATCAAGCGACCGATCAGAAGGCAACGGAGGGCGCGCAAAAGCAGTTGGACAAAAGCTATAATGTGGCTGCAGCTAGTTGTATAGATGTGTGTTCAGATGCGTTAAAAAATGCAGGCTTCAACCCTGGATACCAACAAACACAAATTATGAGTTCTACGACCGGGATGGTTACATCACAAAATAGCTTATCGCCATTACCGAATATTCGTTATGATAATATTGTGAAAAATAATCCTGGCGGAACTAATATTACCAACCTGTTGAACCGGAAAAAATGAAAGTTTTGTACATAGCTACTTGCTGCTCTTTGTTAATCCTTTCAGGGTGCAATCTAAAATTGGATGGTCGCCCAGGTCGCAGCAAAAGTATTGAAGAGTCTAAGAGACGGAATGCATTTATTGAGGAATATCATCTCATAAGGTCGACTGATAATATTCCTGATGTGAAGGATGCATGGCTCGAGCGCTCTTGGCGTTTTACAAAATATAGCTATGAAGGCACACAATTCGCATCGGGGGACGGACAACAATTTTGCATAAATCTAGATCGTAAAGTTGCAGAAGAATTGTTCAACTCATGGTCTTTAGAAAGAGACTCCACAGTTTTAACCTATGGGGTTTATGGCGATAACACTTTGGTGGTTAGTTTACGAAATTCCGGTGGTGATACCTTAAGCTTTTCGGTTTATAAAGGAGATGATAAGAATGTAAGAAGTGCCAATGAACTAATTGGGAAACTTACCTTTGCCAAAGCCAGCAATTCAAAGGCGTTTCATCATGATGTATTGCACTTCAGTGCAATCGGCATAAACGGTTTTCGGGGAACTACAGGAAATTGAAACCTCCCCACAATCCCGTATCTTCCTCTCCAGAACTATCTCCACCACCATGAAATCTCTCCTCTCACCAAACCCCCTCTGCCTCCCGCAAGCCCTCGCCATTATTCGCATCGCTCTCGGACTTCTCATGGTGTACCATGGGTTGGAGGTATTCGACAGTGAACTTATGAAGTCGTATGCGACCTGGGATGTCTTTCAAGACAAGGCAGCCACATTCCTCGTGTACCTCGGAAAGTCTTCTGAGCTGGTGGCCGGTATCTTTCTCACACTCGGGCTGCTGACAAGGGCAGGGGCTGTTATCCTTGCAGGGACTATGCTGTACATTACATTCATAGTAGGCAAAGGACGCTTCTGGTATGAAGATCAACACCCCTTCATGTTTGTACTGTTCGGGATCCTTTTCTTCTTCACCGGACCAGGTGCGTGGAGTCTGGATGCAATACTCTTCAGGAAGAAGGTGAGTTAGTTGTTCCGGTCGGATCTAAGGATCAAAAGAAAGATCTCGGTTCGGTTCAAAAAAGAAAGGTGACCGTTTCCGATCACCTTCTATTCAAACACGTTTTACTGAAATTACACAAGATCAAAACGATCGAGGTTCATCACTTTGTTCCATGCTGCCACGAAATCTGTCACGAATTTTTCTTTCGCGTCTTCGCATGCATAAACTTCGGCGATGGCTCTCAATTCAGAGTTAGATCCAAAGATGAGGTCAGCGCGTGTCGCCGTCCACTTCACTTTGCCAGTCTTGCGGTCACGACCTTCGAACACAGTGCTGTTGCTGTCAACTGCATTCCAGGTTGTGCCGAAATCGATAAGGTTCGCGAAGAAGTCGTTTGTGAGCGACCCCGGGCTGGTGGTGAATACACCGTGCTTCGACTTGTCATAGTTAGTGTCAAGTACACGAAGACCACCAAGAAGAACCGTCATCTCAGGAGCAGTCAGGGTAAGAAGTTGTGCACGGTCAACGAGCAATTCTTCGGCTGCTGCAGTATGATGTGTATTATGATAGTTACGGAAAGCATCAGCAGATGGCTCCAGCACTGCGAATGACTCAACGTCAGTTTGTTCCTGAGAAGCGTCAGCGCGTCCTGGTGTGAACGGTACTTTCACATCGACACCTGCATTCTTCGCGGCCTTCTCAACACCGGCACATCCGGCGAGCACGATGATGTCCGCAAGTGAGATCTGCTTGTCACCCGACTGTGCGCTGTTGAACTCCTGCTGAATATGTTCCAGCGTTTCGAGCACCACGGCAAGCTGCGCAGGATTGTTTACTTCCCAGTCTTTCTGAGGCGCTAAACGTATACGGGCACCGTTGGCACCGCCACGCTTGTCAGATCCGCGGAATGTTGAAGCCGAAGCCCAGGCTGTACTTACAAGCTGAGAGATTGTAAGACCTGTAGAAAGGATTTTAGCTTTCAGGGCAGCGATATCTTTATCGTCAACAAGCTTATGTGTCACAGCAGGAATAGGATCCTGCCAGATCAGTTCTTCTGCAGGCACTTCAGCTCCGAGGTATCTCGCACGTGGTCCCATGTCGCGATGGGTAAGCTTGAACCATGCACGCGCGAACGCATCTGCAAACGCGTCAGGGTTCTCCAGGAAGTGTCTGGATATCTTTTCGTACTTAGGGTCAAAGCGCAGGGCAAGGTCCGTGGTAAGCATAGTAGGAGCGTGGCTCTTAGATGCATCATGCGCATCAGGTACGCTGCCAGCGCCGCCGCCGTTCTTAGGTTTCCACTGATGAGCACCTGCAGGGCTCTTGGTCAGTTCCCAGTCAAAACCAAAGAGGTTTTCGAAGAAGTTGTTGCTCCATTTTGTAGGCGTGGTAGTCCATGCGCCTTCAAGACCGCTGGTGATGGTGTAAGCGCCATTACCAGTGCCGAAGCTGTTCTTCCATCCGAGACTTTGTTCTTCAATGCCTGCGGCTGCAGGTTCTTTACCAACATATTTACCAGGATCGCCGGCACCGTGTGTCTTACCGAAGCTGTGACCACCTGCGATGAGGGCAACAGTTTCTTCGTCGTTCATTGCCATGCGTCCGAAAGTCTCACGGATGTCACGCGCAGCTGCCACCGGATCAGGGTTTCCATTAGGACCTTCCGGGTTAACATAGATGAGACCCATTTGCACGGCAGCAAGAGGATTCTCAAGGTCACGCTCACCACTGTAGCGTTTGTCACCGCCGAGCCATTTTGTTTCAGAACCCCAATACACTTCTTCCTGAGGTTCCCAAACGTCTTCGCGTCCGCCGGCAAAACCAAATGTCTTGAAGCCCATGGATTCGAGGGCGCAGTTACCTGCAAGGATCATCAGGTCGGCCCACGAAAGCTTCTGACCATATTTTTTCTTTACGGGCCAGAGAAGAAGACGGGCCTTGTCGAGGTTAGCGTTATCAGGCCAGCTGTTGAGAGGGGCAAAGCGTTGTTGCCCTGCTCCGGCGCCACCGCGACCATCGGAGATGCGGTAAGTACCTGCGCTGTGCCATGCCATACGGACGAAGAAAGGACCATAGTGTCCATAGTCTGCCGGCCACCATTCCTGTGAGATGGTCATCAGATCATAGATGTCTTTCTTTACAGCCTTCAGGTCCAGAGATTGAAACTCTTTGGCATAGTCAAAAGATTCTCCCATAGGGTTCGACAGGTTTGAATGCTGTCGAAGAATGTTAAGCTTCAACTGGTTGGGCCACCAATCGCGGTTGCGGGTTCCGCCGCCCGCGGTTGTCTTCAAAGAACCACCATGAAACGGACATTTTGCTTCGCTGTCGTTTACATTGTAGACTCTTTTTGTTGTTGGGGTGCTGTTATCCATTGTTTATTGTTTTGAAAATTTCCTTTAATGCTGGCATGTTTTTTCACAATCATACGACTATATCATATATAGATCAAATCAATAGTGTTTATCAATTGATAGGGCGTGTCTATATCGCAGAATCCATGAAAACCATGTTAAGCTGCGAATGAAAGCGGGAGGAGTGGTATTGTCCTATGAGATATGTCAATGAGGAGGAGACTTTTCTCATGGCCGCCCGGCCGACCAGCTGACAGTGAATCAGAGTCAGTGTGAGAGCGGGAGCGAAGAGCAGCAACCCCATCTATTTTGCACACTCCTGCTACCTGCTACCTGCTACGGGCGCCTCGCCTGAGCGAGAGCGATCGTTATCCTAAAGAAGAGCAGCAACCCCATCTATTTTGCACACTCCTGCTACTTGCTACTTGCTACTTGCTACTTGCTACGGGCGCCTCGCCCATGCTACGGGCGTCTCGCCCCAGCGCGTGCCAGTCAAACCCCGTCTCAATACGATTGTGCCTGAGTGCAGGAACCTGAGTAGTGATTATTAATGTAGTGGAGCCCAAATCAGCGATGTGATGCTGTGGGATGACCCTGGGTGTAGCCTTTACAATCCGGAAGGTGGCGTCGAACTGCTCCTGAGCAGACTTCTTTAGCTCATTGATGTTATTCATGCCGTACATGACCACAACGTCTGGCCTGTACGTTTTGATGTTCCGGAAGATGTATTTGATGCGTGTGGGATAAAAATGTTTGTCGTATAAAGACCTGCTTTTGAGAAATGGAAAGCGCGGCATGTCTAACCAGCTGTAGTACCACGCATGGTTGTGTGCAGGTAAAGGATAAAAGGGAATCAACATCTCGCGGCTCTCGGTAGGAGAGACGAATGTTGTTCTTTGGTACGACAGCAGATCAGGCAATGGCTGATTGCGGTACCCATGCGAAAACGCTATGAGGTTTTTCCATAAGCCATGCAGGACAGCCTTTGCACCAAACCGGTGATCAAAGAAAGTAGCATACTTCTCTGCGCGTGGTCCTTCTACTCGAAAGGTGATGTCTTTGTATAGTGCGCGAATATCACACAGCGTTTCAGTAAACCTGACGTTGCGTGTTTTGTAGAAATGATTCAGCTTCTCTGCAACTTCTTCGGGAAGATCTCCACCGCTCTCTTCGTAGCCCACAAACCATACCTTGGATTCCCACGAACCATAACCATAGAAGTTTTCCATCCAATGGGAGAGAGGCTGCTCTTCAATTCGAACTCGCATGCCTCAAGATAGGAAAGATGCGCGTCATAAACGATTGGTGCCCGCGCTTGAATGCGAAAGATTGAACGCAGAGTCGCGGAGACGCAGAGTAGTGCAAGTATAAGACTGCGCCTTATACTTGGGATTTTCGCGTTGGGGCATCGTGCCTCGTAAGAGTCGTGCAGGACCGCTTGTATAAGACGCCAGTCTTATACAAAAATTACCTCTGCATTTCCTCTGCGTCCCTGCGTCTCTGCGTTTTATCCTTATCTTCGCGCCTCATATGCAGTATTGGCTTGTAAAATCAGAACCATTTAAGTACAGCTGGGATCAGTTTGTACTCGAGAAAAGAACATTCTGGGATGGCGTTAGAAACTATGCGGCGCGCAACAACCTCAGAGCAATGGAGAAAGGTGATCAGGTGTTGTTCTACCACAGCAATGAAGGCCTCGCCATTGTAGGTATCGCCGAAGTGGTGAAGGAAGCGTATCAGGATCCTACAACCACCGATGCTAACTGGGTGGTAGTTGATCTCAAGCCAGTTCGATCCATTCCTCATCCCGTTACCCTTGCTCAGATCAAAGCAGAGCCATCGTTGAAGGATATGGACCTGGTCAGGCTGTCGCGGTTATCGGTGGGCAGAGTAACCGAAAAAGAATTCAACAAGATCATGAAGATGGGTGGCGTCAAATAATTGGCGCCCTCACATGCTTATGCTATGGAGAGGCTTTGTAACATGGCCTCCTTTTCCGAAATTAGGCTGAACCTGACTTCGGAATATGAAGAAACCCTCCCTGTTATTATGTTTTCTTTTAGCGTACGCTTCTATCAGTGCGCAATCCTTGTTCACCGACGACTTCAAATCAAACAAAAACAACTGGCTCATCTGTAACAATGCTGTTCTGTCAGCATCGATGACACCCAATGGATACACGCTGAACAATAAGAGTGAATCCGGTCAGACCGTGTATCATGAGCTGCCCATGAATCCTTCCGGAGACTTCTCCCTGGAAACCACCATCACCCGTGACCTTGCCAAGGAAACCTACGGCTTCGGGTTAATGTTCGGAGGACGTGATCCAGGGAATATATACCAGTTCTTCATTGAAGTGACCGGTCACTATACATTCTACAAGCTACTGGACAATGGGTTTGTGCAAATCATCCCATGGACCATCATCACTGGTGTGAAACCGATAGGAGTACCGAATACCATCAAGGTCGATAATCGAAAGGGAGTCCTGCACTTCTTTGTGAATGGAAAGGAAGTGGGCCAGCACCGCGACTTTCATCCTTACGGAAACCTTATTGGCTTTTCAGTTGGTAATATGAGCAAGATCACGGTCAACAAATTCGTCGCGAAGTATGTTCCTGCGGCGAATCCCATTGTCATGCTGGACAGTGCCAACCTTCCAAATACTGTGACGATGAACGAAGACTTCAACGACAACTACATGCAATGGGATTTTCACAAAGACCATTCCCGGATCAAGGATGGTTATTATGAGCTCTCCAATCCCAGGGACAGCTATTTGTTCTGGGAAGACTATTCTATGTTCAAGGTCCAGGACTTCGCTGTGGAAACGGAGTTACGTGTGGTTGCCGGGTCGCATGGTGGTCCCGTTGGATTATTGCTGGGCATCAAAGGAGGAGCAGGCCATTTCCTTGATTTCTCCATCACCGCCAACGGGTTCTTACGCCTCGGACGAAGTGTCGCGTGGGAGGAGGAGACCCTTGTACCATGGAAGTTCACCTCTGCGATAAAGAGCAATGGACCGAATGTAATCACAGCTACCAGAAGAAATGATTCCCTTTACTTCTACATCAACCGAAGGCTGGTGTTGAGTCGTCCGAATGTTGAGCTTGCCGGAAACGGAGTAGGGTGGCTGCTCACCAACGACATCCGCAGGATCAATGTTGACTACCTGCGTATACGGCAACCGTTTCGGCAGGTGAGGACCGGAGCGGGAATGGTTGTCGCTACCCGCGAGAGAATGAGTGACAATGTGAACTCTCCATCCGAGGAACTCAACCCGGTGATCAGTCCTGACGGTGGTATACTCTACTTTAGCAGGGATGACAATCCCGAGATCCAGGGCCTCGAAAAGGATGATATCTTCTTCTCGGAATATAAGGACGGTCAATGGGGACCTGCAGTTAAGATGGGACCTCCTCTGAACAACAATGGCGACTGCGGGGTCATCTCGGTAAGCGCCGACAACAGAACCCTGCTTCTTCGCGGTGATTATGATAATGATGACCGGACTTCCAAAGAGGGGCTGTACATCTCCCACAAGACAGGCCAGGGATGGGAAAAGCCATCACTGGTCGAAATTAAAGGGTATGAGAACAAAGACAACGAAGAAGATTTCTTCCTTTCAAGCGATAAGACTATCCTGTTGTCGTCGTTTGAGAACAATAATTCATCAGGGGAGCGCGACCTGTTTGTTTCATTTCTGCAACCTGATGATACGTGGTCAGAGCCACTGAACCTTGGTAATGTGGTAAACACATCGTCCAACGACTTCTCACCATTCCTGGCCGCGGACAATGTAACGTTGTATTATTCCTCATTCGGAATGCCGTCATACGGAAAGGCCGACATCTACGTCACGCGACGCCTGGACGACACCTGGAAGAGTTGGTCTCCGCCACTGAACCTCGGCGACGTGATCAACACTGAGTTGAATGATCAGGGGTTCGCACTGGCGGCGAGCGGAACCGAAGCGTACATAAGCTCAGAGAAAAACACCGCCGGCAAGGCCGACCTTTTTAAAGTAACGCTTCCGCCACCAGTGCAACCTCAACCTGTGGTGCTGATCTATGGGAAAGTGTTTGACGCTACAACCGGCGAAACAATGGGAACAGAAATTACCTATGAAGATCTTGCAGAAGATAAAGAGTTAGGTAACACTGAGTCGAACGCAGACAATGGTGAGTACAAGATCATCCTTCCTTATGGTGAGCACTATGGATTGAATGCGAATCGTCCTGGTTATATGCCGCTGAGTGAAAACATCGACATTGCCGAAAAGAAGAGTTACCAGGAGATCCATGTCGATCTGTATATGGTTCCGGTGAAGGCAGGACAAAACATCGTATTGAAGAATCTGTTCTTTCTTCCCGGAAGTCCGGCGATAGCGATGAAATCATATCCCGAACTCAGAAAGATGGTGGGCATCGTGAAGCAATACCCATCAATGAAGATCACCATTGCCGGGCATACCGATGATGGAAATGGTGAAAGTCGCCGGTATCTTGAGAAGTTATCGGTACGACGTGCGGAAGCTGTCAAGAATTACTTTGTGACGCATGGCATCTCTTCGGACCGTATTCAAACTGTCGGTTATGGCAAGGACAAACCAGTGGCCCTTAACGATACCAACGAGAACCGCCAGAAGAACCGGAGAGTGGAATTTATTATTGATTCAATCTGAAGTAATCCTGTTTACTTCGGATGTTCCTGCAACCACAGTTCTTCGATCTCTTCCTTCAGTTTGGCGATAATATCATCAAGACCGTCATACCAGTCGAGGTGGGGGCTCCATTTCTCGCAGCCACCCATGTCGGGAGGCATACACTGAGTGTCCTTCCAGATCTTTCCACATGCCGGACATCTGCCGGCGGTCGAAAAAGTATCCCATTGATGTCCACAGGAACATTGCCAGTAAGGTTGGCCATCGGGTTCCCATTTGCATTTCGGACAGCGGATGTGAATGTCTTCCATAGGTGCTATTGATTCGGTAATGTACACAACAAAAGTGCGGTGATGCAAATTCCACACGGATTAACGCGGATCATGGATCAGCAATTCCACTCTTCGATTCTTACTGCGGCCGGTATCTGAGTCGTTGGGAGCAATGGGTTTTGTACTCCCAAAACCAAAGGAGCGGACCCTGCGGGTATTCACACCGTTGTTAATGAGATACGTGGCCACAGCTTCCGCCCTGCGTCTTGACAAAGCCAGGTTGTATTCCTCACCACCACGATCGTCAGTGTGGCCCGATACCGTGACCTCGCGATGAGGTTGTGAGCGGAGGTAATCTGCAATAGACTTGAGCGTCTTATAATGTTGAGGACGCAACGCTGCGTGGTTGGTTTCGAACAACACCTCGGCACCGAGCACGATCAGGGTATCATTCTTCACCGGAGGAAGGGCAGGGGATGGCGCGGCCGGAACGGACGGAGATTGCTTCGGTGCAGAGCGCTTCGTCGAGTCCAGTGGTGGCCTTGTATCGTGATAGAGTCCTTTCCTGGCATTCCTGGACACCTTACGTTCGAATTGTTTCCTCGTCATTGGTCTGAGCGAAGCGGTATGTCCCGATTGGATGCGACATAACTTTCGGAAGCAGATCACCTTTCCGAACACAGTATGTTTTGAGTTCCTGTTTGCGCGCCTCAGCATTTCCTTGTTCGCGCCGCCAAGATGCGACACCAGGATCGGCATCTTCGGATTACCATATTCCCGACCTACGTTATTTGGGGGCCCGACGTAAGACTGCGCGCCTGTGATCGTGTAGGCAAGAATAAACGCTAACAGAAGAAAAATGTGCATGGTGTAAGTGATTGAGGCCCGGCACGCACATGCAGATCACTCACGAAATCCAACGGGGGCAGGTGGTTGCGTTGTTAGAACGAAGCTGTAGTGTGAATATTATTTGAAGTGGTCAATTTTATGAGATTGCCTTGCCGAAACAGCACTATACATTCATCTATTGGATCGCAATCATTCTCTGTTCTGCCTTCACGATATTATCCAGGAACGTCTTGAGCTTTGAATAGTCTTTCACTTCTACAGGCACGCGTTTGGTACTAAATGTTCTTGTAACCAGAAGCTTATTCTGCTTGTCCTGCGCGTACCGGAGTTGATATTTCATCTCGCCGAAATCCAGCGTTACATCAGCAGGCACTTCCAATAGTTTCTTCCCGTCAGGGATTTCCACCTGAATGGATGTTTCATAGTAATCGGCGTCCTCATAAGCGGGATAGTTTACGGCATGTTGCCGATCTGCCGAGACAAAGTGATTAGACGTTGCGACCACGTCGGGAAAGATAAGTTTGAAAGTCTTTATGCTCCCGATCTCCGAGACCACGTCGCGCAGCGTATAGCGGTACCGCATCGATAAAGAATCCACAAGAGGAGCGAGGTCATCCAGAATTAAAGTATCGACAGAAGCCTGTTGGTTTTGGGATCCGATATAGTCATGAAGAGTAAGAACCTGTTTGTCGTAGGGAAGATGAGAAAAATCGCCGCGCAAAGGTGAAGTTAAATGACCAGACCTCTTCCGCTCAACTTCAACGATCAGATCATTACCGTCAGGCCGGATTACCAGGTTCGACTTAGCAATATCACGTGAGCGGTTTGGTGATTGCAGTTTCTGCAATTGTACTGTTTTCATCGCATCGGCCTTGCGCGGAATCTCCAGCACCATTGCACCCATTAAACTGTTCGGAAGGCTTGCAAAAGGAAGTTGGTTATCCGTCAGTTCAATGAAATAGGTTTTTCCGTCGAGCATCACCTTCGAAATACAGTGATTGAAATTGAGAGAAGGCAGCATCATATCCATTTCCCCGTTATCGCGTGTGGCGGTCAGAACCATCTGAGCCTGAAGACCTGCCATCTCACATAGCTTCATAAAGAGATTGGAAAGATCCTTACAATCCCCGAGCCGTGTGGCAAGTGTCTTTGATGCTGTCTGTGGAAGGTAAGCACCTTGTCGGAAATCCACCGAACTGTATCGGATGTTCTCCTCGATAAAGTTGTAGATAAGCCGTGCTCTCTGAAACTCGTTCAACGCTTTCATCTCTCCTTCGTCAGGGAAGATCTGCCTGAACGCAGCATTGAGCTCAAAGGTCTCGTCGGAAGACTTGTTGATGAGATCGGCATACCATGATGCGATATCACTCCACGTATTGAGCGTTGAAATATGTACCACGCCAGCGATATCGACAGGTGCGGGCATGTAAGGTTCGGATTTATATCCTGGCTGGTTCGTCACTGTCCAGGTGTACTTTTTAAAATCCTCGATATCACTGATCGTAGGTTGCAGTTTCGAATTCGTTGCAACGTAATTCATCTTTCTGGTGGCTGGAATGAGCACCGAATACCGAAGGTTGGCTACGTAACATTCATCCTGCAGGAAACGCTTTGACCATAGGTCGTTTGCAAATCTTCCCCCTACAAAGTTTTGAATGCGATAGCGGTACACAATCACATCCCCGGCCTCGAGGTTGGTAAAGACGATTTGGTTCTCGCTACGTTCGCCACGGATTGTAGCACCCGTTTTTTTGATCAGATCGAACTGTTCAATGAAGAGCCGTTGACTTGAGGTGTATGGAATATGTGATTCCTTATAGGCTTCGATACCATTTTTGTTTACAATACGCAGGATGAGTGTTCGATAATCTTCGGTCGCTCCACCGGGATGCATGACGAGACTTTGGTCTTCATGAATGACGTAGTATCCGAGATCAGTGGTGAGCTGATCCGCAGGAGGAACATCTTTCGCGATCGCTTCCTTGATATCAACCTGCGGAAGGATCAGATGTATCTCCTTCTTGCCCTGAAGCTGACGAAGCTTCGCAATTACTTCGTACTGGTTAGGATTATACTGCAACGATTTCTGGTAGGACGCAATGGCTTCGCCCTTTGCATTTCCTTCCCGCTTTACGTCGCCCAGTAAATCCCACAGTCTTTGATGGTAAGGGGAGAGGTCGAGTGCTTTTCTAAGGTACTTCTCAGCTTCGTTGTATTCTTTCGCCTGGAGATGATATGTCGCCAGATCTTTCAGAAGGCTCGTTTCATGAGGAAAGCTATTGACAAGCCACTCACGTTTTTGCTTGACGGCAGCGGTATTTCCTTCTTCGTGAAGCAACTTGGTATATTGATTATATAGATTGTAATCGTAAGTGTGGCTCAGATAATCCGAATAAACTTTCATGGCGGCAGCCTTGTCTCGATACACTTCCTTTTGGATCGCAAACATCAGTTGAACGAGTTGTGGCTGGTAGGGATATTTCTTGTAGCTGTATTCCGCAATGCTGACAAGCTCGTTCATACGTTTTTGCTTGGCATAGATCCCCATTTTTGTAGAAAGAACCTTCATCGATTCTCCATATAGCTTTTCGTACTCCGCCAACAGATCCGTTGCCTCCGAAAACCTTTCTGTGTTGACGAACTCTGTGATATCCTGTTCAAGGATGGTAGACGCTTTCGGATCTGTTCGGCGGATTTTGTCAACATGCTCCAGCTTCACAGTGTTATTTCCCTCGAGATTCAGAATTTCGATCAGCTTAAATCGCAGAAGGTTATTATCGGATTGTGTTAAGGCAGACTCAATGACTTCGCGGGCTTCAGTGAGCTTTCGGTTTCTTAAATACACATCAGCAAGAAGAAGATGGTTGAGAAGATTGTCTGGCTCTTGCTTGAGTTTATTCTCAAAAAATGACTCTGCAAAGTGTTTGACAGGCACCGCTGATTGAGAAGCTTTAATATAAGGTTTGTAATCACTGCTTCCTTTAAGCTCTGGAATTGGTGCGAAGCCCTCGTCGGTGAGTCGTACTCCGAAATTAGGGAAAGTCTTATCACTGAAGCTTAGTTGTACGAGGATACGATTGACACCTTTCTTCAGTTTGCACTTCACAGTGTAAGTATCCAGTTCGGTAATTCGCTCGATAACCTCTGATATGAGCAGGGCATCATTGATCCATACGCGGACAGCACCAGTGCAGCCTACGTTCAACAGAATGTCTCTGTCGGAAGTCGATGATACAAATGTCTGTGCGTAAGTAACGCCCGTATTTTCTTCAAACTGATTAACGAATGGGGTCCAGCCGTCCGGGGTTTCGTGAGGGGGAGTGAACCACTTTACTTTAGCATGGGTCGTTGAAAGAAACTCAGACTTACCGTCGGGTTTTTCCAGAGGTCCATAACTCTTGTAGATTCCGCTGCCACTGAGATTTTCAAATGGACCGACGTATTGCCTGTTCTTGATTCCGCCCATCTGGTTGAATTCAGCGTTCGCAGAATCAATTTTTCCCTGGAATACATAATGCAGTCCGAATTGGTAATGAGCTGCCGCGCGCAGTGTTCCATGCGTTTTAGGATTGTCTAAAATTCTTTTGATTAAATTGATCTGATGTGCTTTGGTCTTATGTCCATAAGCACCGAGTACTGGTTGATTAAACCAGAGCGCATAGAGATACGGATCGGGGTTTGGTGATTTGTCATAGAATGCCGGCAGGAAGTCGGTTACCTGATCAGCTTGTTGCTGATACGCTTTTATGTAAAGACTGGTGATGTATGCGTCCAGGGCTTTATCTGGATTCATCTTACCATCGGTAAGAAGCTTTTGAGCGCCCGCGAGGTCGTTTTGCTCGATAAGTTTCCAGTATTGATGGTAGTTTGAAGTTTTGCTGCCAGACTGCGCTGCGCAGGAGAGTGCTGCAAGAACCAATGCAGCGAGAATTAGATTTTTCATAACGTTAGCCTTGGCTAATAGACGCGGCAAGATAAGCAATTAAACCCCAATAGGCGTCCGCTGTGGTGCTTTATATGTATTTAACATAATATAAATTATACAAGCAATAGTATTACAGCACAGGTGATATTAAAGTCTATTCATAGATCTTAGAAAGAATATTGAAGTTGGACAGATACAACACGCCCTGGAGCGCAATTTCACGACGCTGTAAGCCGCCGCTATCCATTTCCCGCAGACGACTACTCCGGAGGCGTAAATTCCCACATCTCATTACCACGCAATACATATGCTTTGCCATTGATAACGACAGCCTTTGCAAAACCTTGATAAGTCGTGGGGCCATCCACCTCGTGCCATACGTTCGCTTGAGGGATATACTGATAATATCTGCCATTAGCGCCAACATAACCCTTATTACCTATGCTGAATGCGGCTATCTGATCAAAGAAAGATCGTATGTCTGCCTTGCGAGTCCATTGATTCGCAGAAAGATCATATTCCCAGAAGCCGGTTCCGTTTTCCCCCGAATAACCTTTATCTCCGATCGTGAAGCCCCATGATCCTGGTCCACCACAGTCGGCCTTCCTCGTCCAGGAATTTGTTTCCGGATCATATTCCCAGTAGTCTTTGTAAAAAACGCCATCCGCCTGGCCAACCCCTACGTATGCCTTGTTGTTTATCACAAAAGATCCCGGAATTGACCTGATACCTCCTGGAAAATCAGCACGCTGAACCCAGGTATCTGTTACAGGTTCGTATCCCCACACGTCTGTTGCCCAACTGCTATTTCCCGTCATGTTGTAGATATATCCGGATCCCACGTATCCCCTGCCGCCAGCAGCAAAGCTGAAAGCACCGAGTCGACCCTCGCCAGGGAAATCGTTCTTTCTGGTCCAATTGTCTGTTGAAGGCTCATATTCCCAAACCTCCTGATTCAGTCCGTCAAGGCTATAACCCAAACCAAAATAGGCCTTCGAACCAATAGCGAAATTCGCAGAATGTTGTTTTCCTGAACCAGGAAAGTCTTTCTTTCTTACCCATGAACTCGCATATTCAAATGGAGTCGGGTAATCCAATCTCGCATTTGAATTATTATAGAGTTCGATCGGTGTCGTACTGTTTTCAGGTCCCTGATAAGGTGCCAGGACCTTAACCTCCGTTGGTGTCTCCAAGATTTTCTTAGCAGGAACGGCACCAAAAGTAATGTTGGCTCCTTTAAGTCCAGTACCCTTGATGGTGACAGTTGTGCCGATCGAGCCAGACATTGGTGAGATCTCCGAGATGACTGGTATTACAACGAAATCCACAGTAGTACTACCAGTGAATCCATAGGCCGAGACTGAAATAGCTCCGGTGACGGCATCATCAGGAACTGTAACAGTTAGCGATGTAATTGTGGAGGCAGTGACTGTGGCAACAGCGTCACCAAACTTCACCAGATTATCTGATGGGTTTGCACCAAAATTTCTTCCGGTCAGTGTGATTACAGTTCCAGTTTCTGCAGATCTCGGAACCAAGTCCGTAATCACTGGTGTACCATAGACGATGAAATCATTCACGGAAACTCCGACGGATCCATTGACGCTAACCCTCACCTTTCCAGATGTGGCGTCTGCAGGCACAACCGCTACCAACTGAGTTGCTGAAGCGCTATTGATCTTAGCAGTCTTTCCATTGAAGGTTACGATATTGTCAGATATACTCTGGGCAAAATGACTTCCATTAATAGTAACAGTAGTTCCCGTTAGTCCCTGATCAGGTGTAAAGGAATCAATAACCGGTTTAACCTTTGGATCCTCATCTTTAGAGCAGGCTATGAGAATAAGAATGGCCAACATCGGGAAAATCGATTTCATAAGAGACATTCGAACTAACAGTTTAAAAATAAATATTGTAGTAGGTCACCATGCAGGGAGCGCTGGCCCGACACCAATGTGTCTGTGCATTGATGGGAAGATTCCTTTATGTGATATTTCAACAGAGCCTTTTTCAAAGTGGCGGCTAACTGAATAATGACTTCACAAAAAGATGAATTTTCTTAAAAGCTTTTTAAGACTTGCAGCGAAATTTGGTACATGCGTTATTTTGTGTGAAGGAAGAATGAGGGTATGCATATAAGATGGATGCCTCCATCGTGTCGAGCCCGCGCCCTTGGTGAGGGGCCTGAGTAGCAGTATTAATGCCTGAGTAGCAGTATTAATGCCTGAGTAGCAGTATTAATACCTGAGTAGCAGTATTAATACCCAACGCCCCATATACATGGCACTACCCCAACCTTAATCAGCGCGTTTCAACCAGAACTCGCCATTCACGTCATGGGGAATGTCTGTATTACAGCCATCCTCAGAAGTAGGCTCATATAGTTTTCCCGAGAAATAGCCACGCACATCACCCATGGTCTTGTCTTCGTAGGTGATGAACGTTACTGAGATGTCACTGCACTTGTACTCATACTGACAAACAGTGTTCTCCATTGTGCGTTGCGTATAGGCAATCGAATAGTTTACCGATTGGTTGTAGAACTCCGCGTCGTCATCGCCTTCGTCGAGATAACAACTTAACGCAACGGTTCCGCTGGCGGGAGGATTGCCTATCTCTATCGCGAAACCATGCACGATACTGGATCCGTTTGCCACATGCGTTCCTCCGAATACAAGACCGCCATCACCGTTAGTCCCGCAGTTCGCAAGACTCATATTATTCGGATCAGGAGGAATACCACCATTAAAACCGTATTGATAATATTCATAAGATTCACCATCAATCTCTACCAGCAAATACAAGTTGGAATCCACAACGGTGATGCTGGACGACACCATGTACTGTGTGGTGCTGTTGTTTTTCCCTTTTGCCTCCAGGTGAACGGTGACTGCCACCGGATTGACCGAAGGTTTCTCGCTGGGAGCCTTATACGTTGCATTGGACTTTGATGCATTGAGCGAGCCATTGCTGTTGGACACAGGAGCGTTTGCTCCATTGAGTGACCAACCCGTCACGCGGAAATCCAGAAGCTGTTCTTCATTCGGCGGAATGGGCGTCAGCGGTGTCAATACTTCGGCGTTAGGATCGATGGGCACCAGCGGAGCGAGCGCTTCGTCATCGGTCTGTTGCTTATCACGTGAGAACCCGGTGAGCTTTAGTTCAACAGATGCCCCTTTCACCAGTGTCTTCGATGCAGGCACCAGTGTCAGATCAATGAATCTTCCCAGCGCCCAGTCGCTGAAATGTGTAGTGGTCGCCGTAACTGTTTTTGCAGTAGTGTTGACTTCACTTTTAAGTAATGCATTCCAGCTGCCATTGGAAGCCTGCGTGATGATCCAGAGAAAGTCTTCGTTGACATCATCGAGTAACGCGTCGTCGTACTTGAATGTCAGCGTTACCGGTACCTGGAAAATGGTGCCTTCAGGAGAAAGGCGGTAACCGTTTCCAAGTCCGAGAGGACCTTCGTTCGTGATGGGTTGTATAGAGATGTCGGTGTTGGTCGTGAGCGCGCCTGCAGGTACAGTCACGGTGAGTCTTCCATCCGCAGAAGAAACCGTTCCGCCTGCAGACCCGATGGATTTGCTGATACCGCTGCCGATTACACTTCCCTTATCAGTTACGATGGGCTGAGTGCTGATACCTGGATCGTCATCGTCACTCCCGCAGGAGACTACTAAAAGAAGAATGACAATCATAACACAGAGATGATATCTTTTCATTTGCTATGTGTTTTACTTTTATGTAAAACTCCGGAAATCCACGGCTCACCACAATCCCTCTTTTCGTTGATTTTGTGTGAGCGTCTCGCCTTAAGAAGGTTGCCGGTCCTCCTCCTCGTCCGTCATCCAGAGCATTCTCGTCGCCGGATTTCTCTTCCGGGCGTTTGTATTGTTGCTGTCGCTGAT
>JAEYXN010000257.1 GCA_023431285.1 Bacteroidota bacterium | reverse complement strand
CGATGTGATTATCATCGACACGGCCGGCAGACTTCATACGAAAATAAATCTCATGGCCGAGCTTACCAAGATCAAGCGCGTTATGCAAAAGGTCATCGATGACGCACCGCATGAAGTGTTACTTGTTCTGGACGGCAGCACTGGTCAGAATGCCGTGGTACAGGCAAGAGAATTCACGAAAGCAACGGAGGTCACATCGTTAGCAATTACCAAACTGGATGGTACTGCAAAGGGCGGTGTCGTTATCGGAATCAGCGATGAATTCCGCATACCGGTAAAATATATCGGTGTCGGAGAGAAAGTTGATGACCTTCAGATTTTCAATAAGGCTGAATTTGTAGACTCACTTTTCAAAAAGGATTAGACATTACTTTTTCTTCTTTTTCTTTGGGGGAAGAGGTGGCGATTCCCGCACCGGTATTCTAACCAGAATCTGATAGTTGAAACCCCAATAAGAATCCCTGTCTGTCCTTCCGTAACCGGGAACTTCATGGGGAACCATCTCCGGAGTATCACCATACTTAAGGCCGAACTTGAATCGTGCAGTGTATCCCATCCAAAGGAAGGACCATATTTTTACGCGTACCCCTGTCGTTAGTTCAAACCATCTCCCGGGAACATCAGTGTTCCTCGCCAGAACTGCGTCGTCGGGTTCCTGATAGAAAAACTCCTCGTTAAGGGTAGACCGCCCATAGCGTCCACCTAGGAAAAACATGTTTCGGTCAGGATCCTGCGTCAGGAAGTTCACATCGACACCGGCTCTGAAATAATTTCCGTCATTTAGATAACTCAATCCATCGCGTTCGTAAATACGACTCCAGTTTCCATAATCGACTGCGAGATAGTATCGATAAAAATCAACGTCCAAATTTGCTTCCCACCCTGAGAATGTTTCGTCTACCTGATTTTGTACGAGTGAAATTACATCCGTACCTACTCTGATACCCGTAGGGACGTAGTACTTCTTAAACGACAGCTTCGTCGTATCGCGCTGGCCATATCCCACAAGGGGAGCCGTAAGAAGTAATATCTTAATCAGCCACTTCAAGGATCACATTGGTTATAGCAGGGAATAACACTGCAGGGTTTTCAATACTTATGCTAGGATTGGTTTCCGCCACAGACAGATTGGCAATAACTTTTCGCTCAAAGCAAGTACTGTTTGGTGTGTACAAAGTAGCACGGGGTTCTGACCAGCTATAACTCAATGCGATAGTGTGTGTTGTCTCGCCTATTTGGATATTGAAAGTAGTAGTGTTGGCAGAAGGATTCAATGCTAATTCTATTCGGCTCGTAGTCACGTCCTGATAAAGAATGTCAGCAGAATAGTCCGACGTTACCGAAGAGATCTCTTTACTTACAACGCGTCCCAGACTATTTTCAAACGCAATCTGCACTCTGTTAGTCGGAGGGCATCTGTAAAGGTTGAAGTTTGTCGTTTCAGGGTCTGTGACTGCATTCTGCAAAACTCTATTGGGACCAACAGGTATTCCGACGCTATCGAACGGAACACCTGCGGAAACCGTCTCAGCGCGAAGATTGCCGATGAAAACCTGTTCTCCGCAAGGTCTGTATCGTGTTAACGTATTGAGATCATAACCTATATTTAAGGTTCTCACACTTTCTCCTCCTCCAAAATCGTCCGCGAAGTCGAAAGTATATTCCGTTGACAGAGCACTCTTGTTAACTGGTAGTTTCACAAATGTCGCGGTTCGTCCTATCCAGGTTTGTGTGCCTCCGTCAATTGTAACAGCGTTCAGGATCGGTGTAACAGGTCTGGCAACGGACGGGCCTGTTGCCGGCAATGAAAGCTGGAACAAGCTAACGCCAATGCTATCCAGCTGCGGACATCGCAAGACGACAATGTTGCGGGTCACATTGATTTCATCTCTTCCCGGCGATCCATCTATTACAAGCACACTGTCAAAGCTATGTTCAACCGGAGTCAGGTTTGAGTAAATATATCGCGGACCACAATCTTCCGAAACGAACTGCACTTTGACAGAATATTCAAGGTCGAGAAACTTTGCCTGGTTACGACCAAAAAGCTCAAGTTTGGAGCGCTCAAGTACACGATCTGCAATCACCTTTAGTCCTGTCGTTACGATCGCTGTGTCCGCGTTGGAATAAAGTACCTGGCCGTTCAACGAAAGCTCATTAATAGAGACAGAATCCCCGGCTGTTGACCCCAAAACGCCAAAGTAGATTCCAATGACATTATTGCTCAGCTGAAAGCAATCCGGGTCGTCCAGGCAGGACATTGCGAAAATTAGAAAGAACAGGAACCAGGATGACTTTTTCACGGTTTTCAATTGCGCCTGTAAAGATATAGTAACGATCAGAAGGCCAAATTCTCTGCCCTTTTTATTTTTAGTATTTTTGCCTTCCAATTATACCTAACATCTTGAAAACTAAAGGAAACCGTAAGACCAAAGTCAATATTGTAACGCTTGGCTGTTCGAAAAATCTGGTCGACTCTGAAGTGCTACTCACTCAACTCCGTGGCAACGGTATTGAGACTGTACACGAATCAGCGTCGGATGACTCGAATGTTGTCATCATCAATACTTGCGGATTCATAGATAATGCCAAGCAGGAATCCATTGACACAATTTTGCGATACGTTGATGCTAAAGGAGAGGGTGTAGTTGATAAATTATATGTTACAGGTTGCCTTAGCCAGCGGTACAGTCAGGATCTGGAAAAAGAAATTCCTGAAGTGGATGCCTGGTTTGGAACCCGGGATCTGTCCCGCATTCTGAAAACTTTTAAGGCGGATTATAAACAGGAGCTTGTTGGTGAGCGCATCCTTACCAATCCAAGTCACTTCGCATACCTGAAAATTTCAGAAGGATGTGATCGCCCTTGTTCATTTTGTGCCATCCCGCTGATGCGTGGAAAGCACGTCTCAAGGCCGATTGAAGAATTGGTTCTGGAAGCAAAGAATCTGGTGAAGGCCGGCACGAAGGAATTACTTCTCATTGCTCAGGATTCAACATACTATGGGCTGGATCTTTATCGTAAGCGGAATCTCGCCGATTTAATGAAATACCTTTCTGATGTTCCTGGTGTTGAATGGATTCGCCTTCATTACGCGTTCCCATCCGGATTTCCTCTGGATGTATTAGAGACGATGGCCGAGAGACCAAACATCTGTAAATACCTTGACATTCCCCTTCAGCATGCCTCGACGAATATGTTGCAGCTAATGAGACGCGGGACAACCAGGGAAAAAACACAGGAACTTCTCGGGACAATACGCAGCAAAGTTCCCGGGATAGCGATACGCACTACAATGATCGTGGGACACCCTGGAGAGACAGACAAAGAATTTTCAGAACTGACGGATTTCATTTCGGAGCAGAAGTTCGATCGGCTGGGAGTATTCACCTATTCTCACGAAGAGAATACTCATGCGCATAGCCTCTCCGATGACGTTCCGGAGGAAGTGAAGCAAAGCCGGATGGAAGAAGTCATGGAAGTTCAGGAAAGCATTTCGCTCGAACTTAATCAGCAAAAAGTAGGTAAGACATTCAAAGTGCTCGTTGACCGGAAAGAGGGGGGTACTTTCCTTGGAAGAACAGAGTTTGACTCGCCGGAAGTGGATAATGAAGTTATCATCGAAAGCCCGAATGAATATCTTCGTATTGGTGATTTCACCAACGTCAGGATAACATCGGCCACGGAGTTCGACTTGCACGGTGTCGCAGTCGACTGTTAATAATTTGTTAAAGCCTTTTGGGTTTACCGCTCATCAAAGAGCACATCAAAGATTTAAAACTTTCTTGATTATCTTTCCGTTATTCGGCCTATGATAATGATTCCTTTTAACAATTCTTGTCGGTGATATGCAGCTCGAGAAATTTCCATTGGCTGACACCCATGCGTTCAATTCGTTCTTTCTCGATTACATCCACCAAAAGGAAACATTAAAACCTTTTTACAACAGGTTCCCTGAAACTGAAAGCTTTGCCAGTCAGATTCGCGACAAGAAAGCCTCCTTTTCAAATGAAACGCGTGAGGTGCTTGTTAATGTTCTCCAACGTCAATACAATGACATCGATGCATCGGATCTCCTGACCAAAAACATCGCACGCCTAAAAGAGCAAAATACTTTTACCGTTACGACAGGGCACCAGTTAAACATCTACACGGGGCCGTTGTATTTTATCTATAAGATCGTCACAGTCATAAATGCCTGCAAAAGGTTGAAAGAGCTTTATCCCGCTGAGAATTTCGTTCCGGTATATTGGATGGCTTCTGAAGACCATGACTATGATGAAATCAAATACTTCCGCCTTTACGGAAAAAAATACATTTGGAAGACCAGTCAGAAAGGTGCAGTAGGAAGATTTAGTCCAAACGGACTCGCCGATCTGATGAACGAACTGCCCGGGGATACTTCTATTTTTTTTGAAGCGTATACAAAAAACAAAACCCTCAGCGATGCCGTACGTCATTATGTGAATTCGCTTTTCGGACATGAAGGACTCGTAGTCGTTGATGCGGATGATCGCGAATTGAAAAAGGTATTCGCGCCAGTTATAAAGGCGGATATTCTTGACAATACATACAAACCCTGCGTTGACAAAACAACGGCTGCACTGGAGAACCTGGGTTACAAGAGTCAGGTACATTGTCGTGATGTCAACTTCTTTTACCTGGATGAAGGTGTTCGTGGTCGGATCGAGAGGGCTGGCGATGTATTTAAGGTTATTGATACCACACTAACTTTTACAACGGGGCAGGTACAGTCGTTGATTGCTGAGCAGCCGGAAAAATTTAGCCCTAATGTTATCCTGAGACCTCTTTACCAGGAAATGATTCTTCCGAACCTCGCCTACGTAGGGGGGCCGGCAGAGGTAGTGTATTGGCTTCAACTCAAACAGGTCTTCAACATTAATAACGTTCCGTTTCCAATCCTGATGCCTCGCAATTTCGCAATGGTAATTCCTAACGAAGTGGAACGGAAGTTTTCGAAGACGGGACTAAACATAAAAGACATTTTTGAAGAGAAGAATTATCTTTTTAATCACTGGGTGCTGCGTCACTCCCCAAGAAATCTGACGGTCACAGCAGAGCGGAATAGTATCTCTGCTCTTTTTGAGCAGCTTCGTTCCAGGGCAGAACAGGTGGATAAGACGCTGGCTCCGTTCGTGGGAGCAGAGGGGAAACGCACTCTGAATAGTCTGAAGAAAATTGAACGCAAACTTTTACGCGCTGAAAAAAGACTACATGCTGACAAGCTTCGACAAATAGAGTTTGTGAAAGACGCGCTTTTTCCGAACGGGTCTCTTCAGGAACGCACTGATAATTTTCTGAACTTCTACCAGGAAGACAATTCATTTGTAGATCGTTTATTAGGAACTATGGATGCGTTTGATTTCCGGTTCCACGTGTATCGCCTTCCTTCAGGAAAATCGTAACGCCCTCTGGCTGGATCGACTCGAGAAAACCCTTAACTTTCAAATGAGATTTTTTTCCGATGGATCCGATCTTCAAGAAATTGAACTTCAAAGGCCAATCACCTTTGTACATTATCAACGCTCCTCATAGCTTTAAGACGCATACTAAAGCGATCTCTTCAGAGGCCGAAATCAGAACGGCTATTCCAGCCAAAGATGAAGCAGCATTTGTACTTGCTTTTGTGACAAAGCAGAGCGAAGTTGATCGCCTCGCCAAGAAGATTGGCCCCTTTATTAAAGGTGATGGACTTTTTTGGTTCGCTTATCCGAAGGGTACGTCGAAGAAATTCAAATGTGAGTTCAATCGTGATACGGGCTGGAACGAGATGGGAAAGCAGGACTTCGAACCTGTTCGAATGATTGCCATTGATGAAGACTGGAGCGCCCTCCGATTCAGGAAAGCTGCTTACATTTCTACGATGACAAGATCGTCTGCTCTTTCAAAAACAGGGAAGGAGAAATTGAAAGGAAAGGGGTTGACAAAAAGAAACTAACAGGCACTTTTTCTCGCTGGCATTTGTATATAAAACAGTAACAGAACGATAGTGGTTAAGATTTGGAGATGAGTCAATGCATACATTCTTCGGTCAGTTAATCACATGCAAAGCAGATCATGATGGAACGGTCACAAGAAATTCACTTCCCTATTCTGGAACAGATACAACGACGCAAAAGTGTTAGAGCATTTTCTTCGGCACTTGTTGAGGCCGAAAAGATTAAGTCTTTGTTTGAGGCAACACGATGGGCACCGTCAAGTACAAATGAGCAGCCTTGGGTTTTTATTTATGCGACACGAGACCAGGCCGACCTTTGGGACAAACTTTTTGAACCTCTGGACGAAGGAAATAAGATTTGGGCGAAGGATGCACCTCTTTTGATCCTCAGTCTTGCAAGAAGAAACTTCACTAGGTACGAAGGGCCAAACGCTCACGCGCTGTATGACCTTGGCGGAGCAAATGCTTTTCTTTCCCTTCAGGCGGTGGAGTTGGGGATGCAGGTTCGACAGATGGCGGGGTTCAATGAGGAGAAGGCAATCCAACTTCTAAATATCCCTGACACTTTTCAGGTAGGTGTATTTATGGCTGTGGGATATCCTGGCGACCCATCCACGCTTCCTGAGAATTTGAAGAAACGTGAATTTGCTCCGCGGGAAAGGTTTCGGCAAGACGTCTTCGTCATGAACGAACCTTTCAAATCTCCGGACAACTGATTTCTCTTCAACGGCATAGTCATAAATTCTATTCTAAAGACAGCATCGTGATTTGATTCTGATATTGAGGGAATTCTATCAGGAGGTCATGACGCTTTGCCATTTCAAAATCAGCGAAATCGAATCCCGGCGAGACCACGCAACTGCATAACGTGTAAGAATTCTGCTCATTGCACATAGCGCCAAACCAGGCTCCCGCGGGAACAACAACCTGAAAATTCTCACCTTCGTCAATTCGTGATCCCAATCGGTGTATCCGCAACTTTCCATTTTCCAATATGTACAGAGATAATGATGCACCTCCATGGTAGTACCAAAGCTCATCAGATTTGATCTTATGGAAATGTGATTTATCTCCCGATGGAATGAGAAAATAGATCGCGGTACAGATATTTCGAGGTCCGTCAAATTCTTTTGGAAGTGAATTTCCAGGAAGAACTACATTAGAGCGATATGTTTCCGAATAGTACCCCCCTTCACGATGCCTCTTCAGATTTAGTTGTTTAATCAACGATTCAACCGATAACATATATTCAGTTTAACTATAATAAAAACGCGACTGATTTCTAAGGCAAATAGTAATACGAAAACGATTGCGGCAACATTTATTATAACCTAGCGGCTGCCTTTGCTTTCGTTCCTAATTTTGGCGGTTAAATCGGTTTTTCCAAAATGAAATCTCTTACAAATCTTATCCTGTTTGCCTTAGTCTGCATCGGCGTGTTTTCAGCATGTTCACCTGATACCAAAACTTCCGAGTCGGCGCGGCCATCAATTTCTGATCTGCGAAAGTTCGAGCGATCAGACAACGGCGCGATTGAAGAAAAGATTAATGATCTGCTAAGTCAAATGACAGTGGAAGAGAAGATCGGTCAGATGACTCAGATAAATAACTCGGAAATTGTGACCAACGCACAATGGGGAGCCGGCGCTGATCTGAGCATCGAGATCAAAGTGGATACAGCGAAGCTGGGTAGCATGATTCGTAAATATCATGTTGGATCGTTTTTGAACGGAATTGCCGTACCTCCTCAAACATGGTATCAGTTCTACAAGGATATCCAGGAATACAATCTTCGTGTATCGAGGTTAAAAATTCCTGTGATCTATGGTATTGATCACATGCATGGTCCTAATTACCTGGAAGGCGCAACGGTCTTCCCGCACGCAATCAATACCGCTGCTTCATATAACAATCAGATCCCTGCGGATATGGCTCACGTTACAGCTATTGAAACTGCGGACCTTGGACATCAATGGCTTTTCGCGCCCGTTCTCGATCTTGCCCGAACACCTCTATGGGGAAGATTCTATGAAACACTTGGAGAATCACCATACGTTGCCTCTACGATGGGGACAATTTTCGTAAAGACAGTTCAGGAGAACAAAGATATCGCGCCATACAAAATCGGCGCAACCGCGAAGCATTTCTTTGCTTACTCGGATCCCAAGTATGGCTTTGATCGCGGTCCTGTTGATCTCTCCGAGCAAACATTATACGAGTTCCATATCCCTTCATTCAGAGCAGCCATCAATGCGGGCATCAAGACAGTAATGATTAACAGCGGTGAAATCAACGGAGAGCCTGTACACTCCTCCTCCTGGATATTGACTGATATTCTTCGACATGAACTGAAGTTCAAAGGTGTGGCCGTTACGGATTGGGAGGACATCATTCGCCTCTATCGTAACCATCGCACTGCCGAGAATGAAAAAGAGGCAACGTATCAGGCGATCACTGCGGGCGTAGACGTTGCAATGACACCTTACACTACCAACTTCTGCCACTTGATGCGAGAGCTCGTAAGTGAAGGCAGGATTTCGGAAGAACGTCTTGACCTTTCTGTCAGTCGTATTCTTCGCCTGAAGCTGGAGCTTGGATTGTTTGAACATCCGCTTCCGCGAAATGATCGATTTGATCGAGTGGGTTCAGCTGATAATCGTGCAAAGGCGTTGGAGGCTGCGCGCGAGAGCATCGTGCTGATGAAAAACGATGCAACGCTTCCTCTGGACGCATCGTCAGTCAGGAATATCGTCCTGGCCGGACCAAATGCAAATCTTAAGCAACCACTCGCCGGCGGGTGGACATTGCGTTGGATTCCCGCCCAGGAAGATATTTATCCGAAAGACATGCTCACAGTATATGGCGCAATGCAAAAGGAGTTCGCAAGCGTCACACTGGCCAACAATGCTGCAGATCTTCGGGCCAAAGCTGCGCGCGCGGACGTTGTTGTTCTTGCGCTTGGCGAGATGCCATATTCGGAAGGCTTTGGAAGTATTCAGGATATTAATCTTCCTGCTGAACAAAAGGAATTGATCAAAGTTGCGCGAGCCTCCGGTAAGCGTGTCGTGATGGTGATGATTGCGGGCCGGCCCAGGCTGATAACAGATGTCTATGATGATTGTAACGCAGTGCTTTTCGCTGGTTTGCCGGGCTTCGAAGGAGCACAGGCGATAGCGGAGATAATCAGCGGGAAAGTAAATCCAAGTGCGAAGATGAGTTTCAACTATCCTTATTCCGTTAACAGGCTTCTGCCTCACAACCATAAGATCAGTGAAGTTAACCTTGCACACGAAGTTCCTAATCCTATCGCCCTGGTTCCCTTTGGCGCAGGGCTCAGTTATACCAAGTTTGAATATTCAAACCTCACACTTTCGGATACGACGCTCACTTCTCTTGATGGTGAACTTACGGCATCCGTGACCGTGAAAAACTCCGGTTCGCGACCAGGGAAAGAAGCTGTGCTCTGGTTTCTTCATGATGAAGTGGCAACGCTTAGTCGTCCCGTTAAAGAGCTGAAGTTTTATGAAAAACAATTGCTGAATCCCGGAGAGTCAAAAACCTTCACTTTCACAATCAAACCTGAAAATTGCCTGAGCTATCCGAATCGAAAGGGTGAGATGCTTGTTGAAGACGGCTCATTCTTACTGATGGTGGGAGATCTGAAGGCGCGTTTCTGGCTGAAGAGGCCATCGACGGAACGAAACTGATCGGGCAGCGGATCACAGGTTGGCAAGGAATTGGTGTTGAGAAGGATCAACGCTTCGTCTGGTATTGCCAGCTTAATTATATTCGCACATGAATCGATCAATTCTGGCTTCGATGCTTTTTTTCTCGATAACGTCGGTGGCAGCCCAGTATATCCCCAGGTTCGATATCCAGGGCCATCGTGGTTCGCGAGGGCTCTTTCCAGAGAATACAATCCCTGCTTTTTTGAAGGCACTTGACCTTGGTGTAACAACCGTCGAGCTGGATGTCGTGATCACCAAAGACAAAAAAGTGATCCTTTCTCACGAGCCATGGATGTCAGCGTCGATATGCCTTGATCCCGATAGTGCAGAGATCTCTGAAAAAGATGAGAAAAAGCTGAATATTTATTCGATGACATACGAAGAGATTCAGGCCTTTGATTGTGGCTCGAAGGGCAATGAAAAATTCCCCATGCAAACGAAAGTGCGCGTCGCCAAACCATTGCTAAGTGATGTCATTATCGCAGTTGAAGAGCACATTAGAAATTATACGCTGTATGAGGTCGACTACAACATTGAAATAAAAAGCACAAACGATGGAGACAAGAAGAGTCATCCAGGCGTTGAAGAATTTTCAGATCTTGTCTATCTGGTCCTCGATCAATACATTCCTCTTGAAAGAGTTGTTATTCAATCATTCGACTTCCGAGTTCTTCGATACTGGCATAAGAAATACCCCAACGTTCGGCTCGCCGCGCTTGTTGAGAACCTCAAAAGTATCGATGCGAATCTTGAGGATCTTGGATTTAAACCGTCGATCTATAGTCCTTACTACAAGCTTCTGAACAAGGAGAAAGTGAATTACCTTCATAAGCAGAAGATACGGGTGATACCCTGGACAATAAATGAGGAGTCCGACATGCTTGCATTCAAAGGTATGGGCGTCGACGGCTTTATCACTGATTACCCTGATCGCGCCCGCAAGTATAAGATGACCCTTAATCTCCAGAGAAAATAAGATTCCCTTAAACGAGGTCGCGCGAAAACTTCCTGACATTTCATTATCATTGCAGCCGTACATCCCACAACACAACATGAAAAAATACGACGTCTATGGAATTGGCAACGCGATAGTTGATATCGTAACCGAAGTAGAACACGATTTCTTTGATAAGAACGGCATTGAAAAGGGTGTGATGACGCTGGTGGACGAGAAACGGCAGCTCCAGCTCATGAAGGCCATCGATATGAAAAAGAGCAAGATGTCCGGCGGAGGCTCTGCGGGAAATACAGTTGTCGCTCTCAACCAGTTTGGTGGGAAATCTTATTATGCCTGTCTTGTAGCGAAGGATGAACTCGGTAAGTTTTTCATAGAGGATCTCAAGAGAAACGGTGTTGACTCAAACCTCAACTACGAAACTTGCCCGGAGGGGCACACTGGTCGATGCCTTGTAATGACATCTCCTGATGCTAACAGAACCCTCAACACTTTCCTCGGAGTAAGTTCCTTTCTCAGTTCCGAGCACATGGACGAAAACGCGATTATAAATTCCACTTACGTATATCTCGAAGGTTATCTGGTGGCAAGTCCGAAAGGTCTGGAGGCAATGAAGGAGACAAAACGTCTGGCGGAAAAAAATAAAATCGATGTAGCTCTTACATTCTCTGATCCGAGTATGGTTAAGTATTGTTCCGCACAGATGAATGAAATCGTTGGGGCAAGCGTCGACCTGCTGTTTTGCAACGATGAGGAGGCCATGATATTCACTGGAACAGACAGCTTGGGTGATGCTCGCCAGAAATTGCGGGATGTAGCCAAGAGATTTGTTATCACATTAGGAGCTAACGGCGCTCTGATTTTTGACGGGGATACATTTATTCAGATCGAACCTTATAAAGTTCGCGCTGTGGATACTAACGGCGCCGGAGATATGTTTGCCGGTGCTTTCCTTTATGGCATCTCTCACGGGCACTCATACGCAGAAGCAGGCAAACTGGCATCCCTGGCATCGTCGCGGGTAGTGTCGCAATTCGGACCCCGCCTTGATCCTTCGGCAGCAAGAAAAGCGCTTTCTGATTTGACGTCATAAGTCCCGAAATCAGCCCGAAATCGACGATTTCGATTTTTTAGATCAAAGAATTGGTCGCCGGATATTGTAAAATAGATTAATCCTGATCATCTTTGCAGCCCTAATTTTTTAGGCTAAACGGACATAATAGTATGAAACGCACATATCAACCTTCCCGCAGAAAGAGAAAGAACAAGCATGGTTTTCGTGAGAGAATGGCATCCGCAAATGGTCGCCGTGTGCTGGCTTCGCGTAGAAGAAAAGGTCGTAAGAGACTTTCCGTTTCTGACGAGAGAACGTCGAAGAACATTTAAGCCTGCGGGGCTACCCCGTGAGGAATAATTTCTGATATGCATGGGGAAATTCTCCTTCGGTAAAGGCGAAAAGCTTAAGAAAGAAAAAGATATAAAGGAACTCTTCGATAAGGGTTCCTCTTTTTATTTATTCCCCTTCAGGGTGCTGGCTTTAAAGGCGGCGGGCGCCGAAAGTCAGGTTAATCAAGTCCTGATCTCTGTATCTAAACGCAATTTCAAGAAGGCAACGGAACGAAACCGAATAAAACGACAGATTCGCGAAGCTTACAGACTTAATAAACATCTTCTGACGACCGGCCACAGAAGTCACATTGGGTTCATCTACTCGCATAAAGAAATCCTTACGACTCGCGAAATATCTGACAAAATGGTACATGTTCTGAAACGCCTCGATAAGTGGGCGAGCGCTCAAGCTGGATCATCTTGATGATATAGTATTATATTTACTAAAAGGATTTTTTTCTATCCTTCCCCAACCCAGATCCTTCTGTTATGGCGAGACGTCTCAAGTGGTTTGTTGCTTTGATCCTGGTGGCTGCGGCGGCTTTTGCATTCCGTGCTCCTGCCGAAAAGTATTTTGATATCGCAAAGAGCCTCGACATCTATGCGACACTTTTTAAGGAGGTTAATGCTTATTACGTTGATGAGATCGAACCTCAAAAACTTGTTCGTAAGAGTATTGATGGAATGCTCGAGTCTCTTGATCCCTACACTGATTACATTCCTGAAGATGAAATCGAATCATTTCGCATCACGACCACTGGCCAGTATGGTGGAATTGGGGCGCTGATCAACATTATCAATAAGAAAACAGTAATCACACATCCCTATGCAAATTTTCCTGCCTATAAGATGGGACTGAAAGTCGGAGATGAAATTATTTCCGTCGACGGGAAAAATGTCAAAGGCAAGTCTACTTCTGAAATCAGCTCACTTTTAAAAGGTCAACCTAAAACCGAGGTCGAAGTAAAAGTGCATCGTTATGGTGTGAAGGATGAACTGGTTTTTAAGATCAGGCGCGAGAAAATTAATGTAACTAATCTCACCTATTACGGGATGATTGATGAAGAGACGGGGTTCATGAAGCTTGATGATTTCACGCCAGGAGCTTCAAGGGAGGTAGCTGAAGCGGTTAACCGGTTGAAGGAACGTGGCGCAAAAAGGCTCATCCTCGATTTGCGTGATAATCCGGGAGGACTGCTGCATGAAGCTATCAATATTGTTTCTCTCTTTATTCCGAAAGGTCAGGAGGTAGTGGCCACGAAGGGTAAAGTTCAGGAGTGGAACAAGGTCTATAATACATTGAATAATCCGATTGATACAGAGATACCATTAGCCATTCTGGTAAGTGAAGGATCAGCCTCGGCATCGGAAATAGTAGCCGGCGCGTTGCAGGATTACGACAGGGCTGTGCTTATCGGAAAGAAAACGTTCGGAAAAGGGCTTGTTCAGACAACGCGACCGCTTGCGTATAACTCCCAGCTTAAAGTGACCACAGCGAAATATCATATTCCCAGCGGCAGGTGTATTCAAGCGCTTGATTACACGCATCGGAAAGCGGATGGCACAGTAGACAGGTTCGCCGATTCGTTAAAGAATTCTTTTAAAACAGAAAATGGCCGAATTGTGTACGACGGAGGCGGGCTCGATCCGGATATCGTTGTTGAGAATTCCTATCGAGGCACGGTCACAACTGGATTAATCAGTTCCGGTTTAATCTTCGAATACGCAACACGTTACTGCGCGGAGAATCCGCAGAAACCCGATCTGAAAAATTTTTCTTTATCTGATGAAGAGTATGAGAAATTCATGGCGTTTACGCGTGAGAGTAAATTCTCTTATTCAACGCCATTGGAAAAAAATACACGCCAGTTGATTGAATCGGCAAGACAGGAGAAGTATTTTGAAGAGCTGGAACCACATTTGAACGCACTCAAGGCCCGCGTCGAATCCGGAAAGAACGATGACTTGACACGTTTCCGTGCAGAAATACGTCAGGTACTGGAGGAACAGATCGCATTCCATTATGGTCTCAGCGAAGGCCAGGCGCAGGCTTCACTCAAACGCGACAGCGCTGTTGTGCGGGCAAGAGAAGTGTTGAAAAATTCTGCTGCATATCTTCAAATTCTTTCTGTAGCTAATGTCTCTCATCCTAAGCCTTGACACTTCTTCTTCCGGGTGTTCGGTGGCTGTTCACGAGTATGGAAATCTTCTCGCGGCATCTCAAGCACATGTCCCGCACTCACAAGGCGCACGTCTGGCATTAATGATTGAACATGTCCTGGAGAACGCGGCTTTAAAAAAGGGCGATCTCTCAGCGGTTGCCGTTACATCTGGGCCAGGATCGTATACCGGATTACGAATTGGAACAAGCATAGCGAAAGGACTTTGCTTTTCTCTGTCTATCCCTTTGTTGGCGGTTGACGCGCTCACTGTAATGACTGCCTCTGCCCTCAGGAGATCAAATGCAGATGCGAGATTTTGTCCGATGCTTGATGCGCGGAGAATGGAAGTTTACTGCGCGGTTCAGGATCGGCAATTAAATTTTGTTCGCCCGATTGACGCAGTAATTGTGGATAAAGACAGCTTCAAGGATTTGCTGGAGGAGGGACCTGTGTTTTTTTTCGGAGATGGATCTGCGAAATGCAGACAAACAATTGCTCATGATAATGCTTTATTTCTGGACGGGATCGTTCCGTCTGCCGAAGAGCTCGGATTTCTTGCGTCCGTGAAATTTGAATCCGGTAAGTTTGAAGACCTTGTCAATTTTGAGCCATTATATCTGAAGGAATTCTTGATTAAGAAGTCCTCCCGAATGGATCCTTTCCTGAACAAATAACAGCCGTTTTATTGTTGTAGAACCATGAGTGCAAATGACGAGATTGTCAATCGTGTAACCGCCAGCGCGCTGGTGACTTTTGATCTTGAGGAGTTTTATGTTCCAGGAGAGAGAGTTATGGTGGATATTAAAGATCAACTGTATCAGGGGCTTGTGCTTCGCGAAAAGGATTTTCGAAATTTTGTCCGCGAGCATGATTGGTCACAGTATGAAGGCAAATTCGTCGCGGTAACTTGTTCCGCTGATGCCATCATACCGAACTGGGCATATATGCTGGTGGGTGTTTCTCTTCAGCCGGTTGCGCGCAAATTTATTTTTGGATCTCTTGCTGATCTTGAGATTAGAATTTTTCTTGATCAATTATCGGGAGTGGATTGGGAAAAATTTAATGATGTAAAAGTGGTGGTGAAGGGATGTAGTAAGGTCGATGTGCCGCCGGCGGTTTATGTCGAGGCGGTTGCAAAACTAAGACCGTATGCTGCCAGCATTATGTTCGGAGAGCCATGCAGTACGGTCCCGTTATATAAGAAAAAATCGAAGTAGTCGTTTCCATTAGGGAACTCACGACGCCAGATCAGGGTTATTAAAGAGCTTACCACGGTATGTCTATTCGACATTTTCCAAGCATGTATTTTCCCGTACAAAGTGTTGATGTTATACTGATCGGCATTATAAACTTTTGCTGGATTAGGAGGCGACGAAATGTGGATAAATAACTTTGGAAAAAGTTTGGTAAGGTGGTGTTGAGTATTACTTTTGAGGCCCTTTTGACGGGAGGTCTGGGGCGGAGGATTTGAGAGGCTGAGTATGATTCTG